>CAIKRN010000065.1 GCA_903829855.1 uncultured Opitutia bacterium | reverse complement strand
GGCGTAGTAGTAAGTGCAGACTTCGGTCGTGACCGTGAAGCCGGGAGGCACCGGGAGACCGATGCGGGTCATTTCGGCGAGGTTAGCGCCCTTGCCGCCGAGCAGGGCCTTCATGGAGCCGTTGCCGTCAGCTTTGCCGTCGCCCCAGGTGTAAACGACCTTGGTCGACTTGGCGGATTTGGAGTTCTTCGTGGTGTTTTTAGCCATGGGTAAAAGGGGTGTGAGAAAGGAGGGGAGGGTGAAAACGTGAACGGCAAAAGAAGGGGAATGGGGAGGGGGGTGTCAATGGCGGACGGGCCCCGTCCGCCCCGGCGGTTAGCGGTTGGCGGTTAGCGGTTGGGAAGGCTGAACCGTTCCGGGTGGCAGGTGGCAGCCCCGGGATCCAGGTGGCAGGACCCCACCCGAACCCAATACCCCCGCCCCGTCGCCCGCCCGCCACCCGCCACCTGGGGCTGCCACCCGCCACCCGAAACGACCCTGAATGGGATGCCCTCTGGGCCTCCGGGCCTCTGGTCAACTGATCAACTGGTGTGCGGGCGGCTCCGCCGCCCGTGAATCGTCTCTCCTTGCCCTCCCGCCCCCACCCGCAACAAGGTTGGGCTGACTTCATGAAGCGCCTTTTCGTCGAGAAGAAACCCGATTTCCGGTCCGAAGCCGACCATCTCCTGCATGACCTGCGGGACTCGCTCCGCCTCCCGGGCCTGAAAAGCCTCCGCATCCTCCAGCGTTACGACGTCGAGGGCGCCACGGAGGCCGCCATCCGCCAGGCGATCCCGACGGTCTTCGCCGAGCCGCCCGTCGACGACGTGACGGAAGAATGCTTCCCGCTCGCCGCCCATGAGACGGCCTTCGCGGTCGAGTTCCTGCCGGGCCAGTTCGACCAGCGCGCCGATTCGGCCGCGCAGTGCCTCCAGATCGTCTCGGGCGGCGAACGCCCGGTCGTCGCCGCGGCCCGCACCTTCGTCGTCAGCGGCGCCTCGCCCGAAGACCTGAAGCGCATCAAGGCCTACCTGATCAATCCGGTCGACTCCCGCGAAGCCGACCTCGCCAAGCCCGCCTCGCTCCGTCGCGCCGCGCCCTCGCCGGCCGCGGTCGCTTCGCTCCCGGGCTTCCTCACGAAGGACGTCGCCGCCCTCGCCGCCCTCCGCAAGGAGCTCGGCCTCGCGATGTCCGACGCCGACCTGCAATTCTGCCAGGCGCACTTCCGCGACCAGGCCCATCGCGAGCCGACGATCACGGAGATCAAGCTGCTCGACACATATTGGTCCGACCACTGCCGCCACACGACCTTCCTCGCCGAACTGAAGTCGGTCGAGTTCGCGGATTCGCCATTGCTGGCGCCCTTCAAGGCCTCGTGGGAACGCTACCAGGCGGTGCGCCTCGGCCTCAACCGCCAGGGCAAGCCGGTCTGCCTGATGGACATCGCGACCATCGCCGGCCGCGAACTGAAGCGCACGGGCAAGCTCGACGACATGGAAGACTCCGAAGAGGTGAACGCCGCTTCGATCGTCGTGCCGGTCGAGATCGACGGCCGCGTCCAGGAGTGGCTGGTGATGTTCAAGAACGAGACGCATAACCACCCGACAGAGATCGAGCCCTTCGGCGGCGCGGCCACCTGTCTCGGCGGCGCGATCCGTGACCCT
>CAIKRN010000064.1 GCA_903829855.1 uncultured Opitutia bacterium | reverse complement strand
CAATCGAGCCGACGACCACGCCCTCCACGGACACGCTCGCTGACATCACCCTCTGCAGGACGATTTTCATGAATCAGATCAGCGCCTCGAGAATCGTCCGTAACTTCATCTCGGTCTCAATCGACTCGGCAGCAGGGTCGGACCCGGCGACAATACCAGCACCAGCAAAAGCCCGGGCTTCGGCACCGCGGAGTCGAGCGCAACGCAAGGCCACGAAAAGTTTCCCAGTCAGCCCGTCGGATCCAACCCAGCCCACCGCCCCCGTGTACAGCCCACGATCATGCGGCTCGAAGCCAGGAATGAAGGGCAAGGCCAACGCACGCGGCTTACCTCCGACGGCAGGCGTAGGATGAAGCTCGCCCGCGACCTCTAAGAAGCGTCGATCCGGTGGCATGGTTCCCTCGATGGGGGTGCGAAGATGCATGACATTACCCAAGCGAAGTAACTCCGGGTGCCGTGAAGTAGCCGCGAGCACCCCCACCATGCGTAAACGCCTCAGGATAGAGGCGGTCACGGCACTGTGTTCTCGTAAATCCTTCTCACTCGTAAGCAGGGCCTCCGCGAGGCTCGCATCTTCAGATGCCGATTCACCTCGGCGGGTGGTGCCGGCGACGGATTCAGAACGAACCGAACCATCGAAAAGCGACAGCAAGGTTTCGGGCGTGGCCCCGACGAGCGCACCTTCAGGCTCATCAACCAAGAAAGTGTGGCAGGGGGGGTTGCCGCGGCGCAAGCGATGCAAGGTCGCATAGAGGCTGAACGGTTCGTTTCGACGCCAATCAAAGGCCCGCGTAAGCACAATTTTCTCGAATGAACCTTCCTTAATCAGTTCGGTTGCCCTTGTCACCGCAGAGGGAAACCAGGCGCCGCCCACTTCACTCAAAACGGTGGGGACCGCAGCACGCGGCGAGGGAGGAGTCGATCGATAAGCGAACTTACGGAACCCTTCGGCGCGTAAAGCTAATCGGGCGGCACAACCAGGAGTCGCCGCTTCCGCCAAAGTAACTTGAGTGACATCGTTCTCCGTGACGACCTGCCACGCTGGAAGAAAAAGCCGGGCGTCGGCACCGCTATCGATGCTGCCCGGATAGAAGGGAAAAGTGGCGATAATTCGTGGACGTTGCCCAACGCAGTGCAACTGCGCATCCAGTTCATGCAGCCACTTATCGGCACACTGAAAACGATCTTCACCGCGTCCACGCCATTGCGATAACGGGGAACCAGCCGCATGGGCGCGCTTACGCGACGGGTTTTCGAAATAACCTCTGGGCGCCGATTCATCTAACGTTTCTAGCACGGCCAAGGCATCCAGTTCGGGCACAACAAAGGAGTAAGTCACGAACCCTTCATACGCAGACGACTGTTCGGCCGCAGCGAGCAGACTGGCTTCATCGATGACGTCAGAGTGGGCCACGGTGTGAAATTTAGTCAGTTCCCGGGCAAAGTCGAATCAGGCCGGCACTTGCGCAGGCGGCGGCTCAATCTTGGGGAAAAGGATACATTCGGCGGCGACCGTAGACCCCGTGCAGACTGAGGACCAATCCAGTTGGCCCGCCAGCGTGATGGCCACCGGGCGACCAATATTCATCAGTAATTTATCGCAGGTGACCGGCATCACCGGGGTCAGTACCGTGGCGACCAAGCGTAGGCCTTCAGCGACATGGGCCAGACAGGAATCCAGCCGTGCTCGATCAAGCGGGTCTGTAGATTTGGCTAGCTTCCATGGAGCCCGCGCTTCGATGTATGCATTCATCGCACTGATGAAGACCCATACGGACTCCAACGCATGGCTAATCTGAAATTCGGCCAAATCTGCGGCATACTTCTTAGCGGTATCGACCCAAAGGGAGCGGAGGGCCTTTTCGAGATCTTCATCTGCATGAGCCGCGGGAATGACCCCTGCATAACTGCGCCCAACCATATTCAGCAGGCGGTTAACGAGGTTACCGAGGTTATTACCCAAATCGGCTTTGTAGCGATTTTCAAAAGTGAGTGCAGAGAAGTCCGCATCCTGACCGACGACCATCTCGCGACATAGGTAAAACCTGAAAGCATCGGCGCCATGGGAAGTCGCAAAACCGAGCGTGTCGGTGGCGTTTCCAGCACTCTTGGAAGCCTTCTGATTATTCACCGTCCACCATCCATGTACCAACAGCTGACGGGGTAGTTCAATATTCAGAGCCTTTAACATACATGGCCAGTAAACCGCATGCGGTGGCGACAAGATGTCCTTCCCGATTACGTGCACATCCGCCGGCCAAAGGCCCTTGGCGGCCACGGCGGAATAATAATTCGTCAACGCATCAAACCAGACATACGTCACAAAATCCTTATCAAAGGGTAGTTCAATTCCCCAGGTGAGACGGGATTTAGGGCGAGAGATACACAGGTCATTCATCGGTTCCTTGAGAAACTCAAGGACCTGATTCCTTCGAAATCGCGGGGTGATAAAATCCGGGTGGCTACTAATATGACCGATAAGCCATTCCTGAAACTGGGCTAATTTAAAATAATAGTTCTCTTCGGTAGTTTGCGTGACCTCGCCGTAGATTTCCGGCCAGGAGCCATCGGGGGCACGATCTTTGTCCGTGAGGAACTGCTCCTGTCGGGTGGAATACCAATCCGACTTCTGACCTTTATAAATGAGACCCTGATCGAAGAGGCGTTGAAGGAAATCTTGGACCACGATTTTGTGGCGCACTTCGGTGGTCCGGATATAGTCGTCGTTAGAAATATTCAGGTTGCCCAACATGGACTGAAAGACGGCCGCAATCTCATCGACTAAGACCTGCGGCTCGATCGCACGCTTCTGCGCCGTCTGTTGCACCTTCTGCCCGTGTTCATCCAGTCCCGTAAGGAAATACGTCTGGCGACCGCTCATCCGGGCATGACGGGCGATCACGTCGGCGAGGACCTTCTCATAGGCATGCCCCAGATGAGGGGAGCCATTGGCGTAATCGATGGCCGTGGTGATATAGAACGAACTAGGCATGGGACAGCCTCATGGATAGGGCATAGGCAGGGGGCAGGACAATCCCGAAGCCCAGCCAAGGAGCCATTTCAACGTCCGGCCAGCCAACTCAGACCCCGTCACCAGCGCGCACAACGTGCGGCTGGTAGGCAATTTCGAAGGTGTAGGATGAACCAGCCCGCAGGGGCATCGGCTTATCACGCTCAAGGGTCTGGTAAAAATGGATCTTACCCCAGCAGCTACGGTGCTTGAGGTTTTCGCTCACCACCTTGGTTTCTGCCCAGGTAGCATGGAAATCATCCTTCAGAACTTCGCAGCGATGGGACTCTGGCCCCAACACCAAAGCATTACCCAGTGTCATGCGGGAATGGGTCGCGGCGATTGGCAAGATCAGGCGAAACTCTTCGAGTAACACCGCCGACTTCGCCGTCAGCGTAAAACGACCAACGATTCGTCCGCCGGCAAACTCCCACTCGACCTTCAATGAGCCGATATTGGCAGAAAGCTTTTCTTCGCGATCGATGAGGTCAGGCTGCTCGTAGCGGAAAAGGTAGGTCCCGGCCTTCGTGCCCATCGCCACTTGTGCATTCTTTCCGTAGTAGGAAGGGGTGTAGACCTTACCCGCAATCGTGAACTCAGGAATGAAAGGTGAGGACTCTACGTTGGAAGGCCAATCAAAGACCCCGGGCATGTGCGGGAAAGCCAGCGAATCGGAGAAACGATGGGAGCCAGCGGCCACCAACGGGAGAATGAGGTGCACGCCAGAAACGGGATCCATGTAGGACAGGAGTCCTTGTTCCTTGCGAGGCGACTTATCAAAAGAGAAATAACGGCAAACCGGGACCTTGCTGACGGGCTTAACCACCTCGAGCGAACCACCGATAGTCTTAGCCAACCGCGACCATTGCGAAAGGTAGCGCGCGGCGTCGAAATTTGCCATCCGGGTCGTATGCCCAGGGATGGTATCACGCTCCCCATCGCGGATAATGATTAAACCGTGCTCTGCATCAAAGAAAGTGGTGAAGAAATTTGCGTAGAGGCGACGAACAAGATCACGGGCGAGGGGCTCCTTATCGACAGGCACCCAGCGATCGCGCAGAGTTTGGAGGAGAACCGTGATACAGTGCATCTGGCCGTAGGCGCCGATTCCCCGACCGTAACACCAGCCGAGGCCGTCGTCGCGTACGGTATCCATGATGACCCGGATATATTTCTCAGCAAACGTTCGCAGCTTCGGCAACTTGGAGTCGCGGAGCTGGATATTTGCATGCAGCTGCAATGATTGCCGGATGAAAATAAGCGCCACCACTCCGTAGAGATCATAGACCCCACCAAAATTAGCCGGATCGGCAGCCCGGGAAGCCTCGTCATGGAAACCGCCGGTCGAAGATGCGGCAACGCGCTCCATGAAGCGATCCACCAGGGGGCCGGTTTCGTCCTTCTTGGTCAGGCCAAACGAAAAACGGCAAACCGCTTTGGCGATATCAAAGGCTTGGACGTGGTCATGGTGGTCATGCTCAACGGCCAAACGTTCATCAATCAAGGCACGGGTGGATTCATCAAGAATCTCCCAGACAGGATTACGCTCCCGCGTCGGCCCAAAGGCCAGGAGACCGAGGCACGCGAAGGCCATACCATTGTCCGACCCCTTGCTGAGCTTGACTTGGGCGGTGATCGAGCGGGCGACAATCTGGGCAATATTATGCCGGTCGAGCGTGAGCTCACCCGTGGCACGGAAGTATTCCCCAAAGGCAAGGGCCGCGTGGCCAGGCTCGTCGGCGCGAGAGACTTCACCCGCGACTGGCGTAACGGAGCCGTCGGAAGCGATTGAAGAAAAGTTGAGTTTGAGGAGGGCCTTGGTCTGGTCCAGGCACTGGCTCGCGAAATTCTGCATGCGAAAGGTTTGGTTTGAGGCATGGCACCCCCCTGTCAAACCCTCACTGTAAAAAATTGGTAATTTAGCCGTCTAGTAGCGGGCCATCGAGGGCGGATAAGCACCCAGGGACTAAGAACCGAAGATTACCTCAACTTCAGCCTTAGAAAGGCGGGTTTGCAGCCTTCCTTGGCGGCGAAGCGGCCACCATCGATACAGCATGGTGTCGATAGGCTTCCAGAGGCCAACCCACCCGCAAATGTTCAATCCTTCGCGGAACCAAGCGGACGACCCCTCGCCAGGCGGAACGAGGCTCCGCAGGGCCATGGTGACAGCCAAAAAGGCCAAGCCAATGACAAGGGAAACGCGCCCCTCCCGGAAAAGCTCCTGCAAGTCTCGGCGGGTCATCTTGGCACGATAGTCAAAATAATGACGGATCGATTCAGCAACCTTCGCAGACATTGACGGTTCAGCGGGACCAGGAAGCACGATCCGAATCTTGAGCTGGCTCAGCGAATCATGCTCACGCGCCCAACCCACAATAAATTCCTCCGCATCATGATCCAAGTCGCGTTCATGGAATGGGGAGGGATCCATCGTATTGAACAATTGGCCGACATTGACCAAGCGGAGTTCAATGAGGCTAGGCGAAGAAGCCGGAGAGGGGAGAGTCATTTAATGGAAAGTGGGCCGCCGAGGGCGGACTGAAAGAACTGGGCACGTTTTTCACGAAACGCATTGCTGTCACCCCCGCCATGATTGGCACCGGGGACGACATGAAACTCGAATAAGTCCTGCTTGCCCGCGGCAATCAAGGCATCCCGCAGATCGTAGCTACACTTGACGTCGACATTAGTGTCGGCTTCTCCGACGGTTAGGAAGAGTTTCCCTTTTAGATTGCGCACGTAATGGGCACAGGAGTTTTCCTCATACCAAGGACCAATTGGATACCCGAGCCACTGTTCGTTCCACCATAGCTTATCGATCCGATTGTCATAGCAACCGCAGTCAGCCGCCCCGGCTTTATAAAAATCACCATGGAGCAACAGGGCGTGGGCGGTGTTCTGCCCGCCCGCCGACCCGCCGTAGATACCCATGCGGGAGATATCCATGGAGGGTTCAACTTGGGCAGCGGCCTTCAGCCAAGCGATGCGATCCAGGAAGCCGCCATCCTTGAGATTACGCCAACTGATTTGATGGAATTCTTTGCCACGGTTATTCGTGCCCCGTCCATCCATCTGCACGACATAGAACCCCATCAGCGAGAGCTCACGTTGGGTGCGATTCCAGAAATTAAAAGCATGCGGCGCAAAGGAACCGTGCGGTCCAGCATAGATATTTTCAATGACCGGATACTTCTTGGAAGGGTCAAAGGGGTAGGGGCGGGTAATCACGCCCCAGATATCAAACCGTCCTTCGCGATCCTTCGCCACGAAGGGCGCGGGGGCAGACCAGCCGACCTTCTGCAACGAGACAAGCGAAGTCGCCCCCAATTCCGCGATCGCCCGGCCGTCGCGGCCACTTCTCAAAGTGAAGACTGGAGCCGCATCCACCCGGGAAGACGCGTCCACTAGATAACGACGGTCCGGCGAAAATATCGCCGTGTGATTCCCGTCGCCTGGCGTGAGGTCGACCAAGCCCCCCCCACTTAGGGAGACCCTGCAAACATGCTCGTGATAAGGGTTCTCGCCTGGATGACGCCCGAGGGCGGTAAACGTCACGAAGCGGGTAGCAGCATCGACATGGAGTACTTGTTTCATGACCCATGCACCTGCGGTAACCGCTTGCAGCGTCTGACCGCTGCGCAGGTCAACCTTGTAAAGGTGATTCCAACCCGTGCGCTCAGAAACCCAGAGGGTTTCCGCTTCCGATAAATCGTAGCGAAACCGAGTGGCGAAACTGTAGACAAACTTCGGATCTTCTTCCGCGAAAAGTTTACGCCAGGCGATCCTCGCCACGTCATACTCAATCACGCCGTGGCCGGTAAATCCGCGGATGATATACTCCGACAGGAGCCGCTTGGAATCAGCTGACCAATCCAGTCGAGCCGTATCATACGCCTGGGGCAAAACCGCTGACGTCGGACTCGTCGCTGTTTTGCCATCGATTCCGAAGACCCAAGGGGTTCGAACGGTGCGATCGTCACCAGGCTTTTCATAATTGATATCTTTCTTCGTATTCTTGACCGAATCCGTCACGGTATACTGACGCACTTGAGCCACCCGCTCACGCCAAAGCGCGAAGTGTTGGCCATCGGGCGACCAATGCACGGGACCAATCCAGCCGTCCTTGCCACGCAAGCCATCCTTGGTCAGCTGAATCTCGGACGGGGTTGCGCCTAACTTCCGTAAAAAAACGTTTCCATCCCGCACCTCGACCCGATGCGTGTGCAAAGGGGAATCATCACCCACCTTGGTAAACCCCACATACCGACTGCTCTCGACGGAACGGACATTCTTCGACGAGGCTGGTGTGGACCGCGAAAATTCCTGGCTGGGTTTAGCTTCGGCAAGGTCGCCATTAGACTCCAACAGCCAGGCGACCTCCTTACCTTCCAGCCTCATGTTTCCGTTGGCGAGAGAAACGACTCTGACAAACGGCCAGTTTTTAGCCGT
>CAIKRN010000063.1 GCA_903829855.1 uncultured Opitutia bacterium | reverse complement strand
GAGGCGAGAGGTTAATGCCTCGATCGGCCGCCGAACGGTGGCCGTAGGTAGGGTCATGACTACGTCGTGACCGGGCGTGGCGTAGCCCCGCCCCTACCTCAGCGTTCACCATCCGGCGAACGCCCCTAACTCTGTATCGCTAAATTCAGCCCTCTATTCAGCCCTCCATGCAGTCATCGACTCAGCCATCGATTCAGTCCTCTACCTCTTGACCGCCATCTCCCTCTCCACCAGATCCGCCACACGGTCGGCACCACCGGCATCGCCGAGTCCGTCGACCGAGGCTTTCCATTGTTTCCATACCGACCAATCACCCGAGAAAGCTTCCGCGATGGTGGCGCGTGCCGCGGCGGCCGTCAGGCCATAGGCGCCCGCGTTATGTTCGGCGATGAGGCGGCCATTGCCGGCTTCCTGCCCGGGGATGACCTGCGTGATAATCATTGGGACGCCCGCCGCGACACACTCATGCGTGGTCGCACCGCCGGCTTTGCTGACCACAAGGTGGCTCGAGAGCATCAGCTGAGGGATGCGATCCGTCCAGCCGAGGACTTCTGCCCGCCCCGCGACCGCGCGTTCGACGGCCTCCTTAAAGGAGGCGTCCTTGCCCACGGTGATGGTGAGCTCGAGGCCGAGCGTTGACAGCGCACTCGCGAGCTCGACGGCATCGCGCTTGCCGGGATTGAGCATTAATAACACGCGCGGACGTTCGCCGACCCTAGCCGATGAGCGCGAGGCCAGCTTGGCGGAGACTGGAAAACCATACGGCAAAATCTTGGTCGCAGGCACGCCTTGGCGGACCATGACATCAGCCGTGGCCTGGTTTGGCGTGACAAACCAATCCGAGTGCGCCCGATGCCAAGCTCGGTTCACGGAGATGGAATCGGTGACGACGGTGATGAGGCGCGGGCGGGCGGGATCTTCGCGATGCCAGCGGCGAGCCATCATGTAATTGTAGAGCGGGTAGGCTGAAACGACCACCTGCGGACGCTTTTCATCAAGCATCGCATTAAGGGTCTGCTCAACGGGTCGCACGAATGGCAACGAAGCCCGCACCAGCGGTAGCCGGTCGAGCGCCGTATACATGCAGCCCCACAGCCGAGGGTACTTGTTCGCCACACCGATATAACTGTCCCGCTGGCTCTTAGCCTTCTCGGCTCCGTAGGCCGAAAGGAAAAGATCGTGCAGTTCACCCGTGATACCTGCACGGGCAGCGAGTGCCTCGATGATAGAACGCGCGGCAGCGTTGTGCCCTTCGCCGAACCCGGCCGTGAGGACAGGGACGACGCTCATCAGGCGACGAACGCGATGGTGGCGTTGGCTTCGCCCTCGGAGGTCGGAGCGGCCTTGGCGGCCTCGAAGGCGGCGCGGCGGTCGGCGATGCGTTGCAGGAGCTCAGGGCGCTCGACCACGCGGATGCGACCGTCATCTTCCTCGACCACTGCGGTCATGGACTCGACCCAGTCGCCAGAATTGATGTAGCGGACATTGCCGATCATGCGGTCCTCAGCCTTATGGATGTGACCGCACATCACGCCCTCGCAGCCGCGACGAGCAGCCAGGGTCTGAAGGTGCTCTTCGAAGCTCGAGATGAAGCTGACCGCAGTCTTTACCTTGGCTTTAATCGCCTGCGAAAGGGAGAAGTATTCCTTGCCGCGCCAGGCGCGCCACTTGTTGTAGACGCGGTTCAGATCGAGGAGAATCTGGTAGCTGATATCCCCAATGACGGCGAGCCAGCGCATCTTCACCGTTACGGTATCGAACGCGTCACCATGGATGCAGAGATACTTGCGACCATCCTGAGCAACGTGGATGTGCTCCTCGGCCAGTTCGATCCGGTCCAGCACGAGCGGGATGAGGCGGCGAATGAAGTCGTCATGATTTCCGCGGAGGTAAATCACCTTCGTGCCATCCTTCTCTGCCATCTTCATAATGCGGCGGATCACGGCCGTGTGGGCGGGGCTCCAGTGATTCTTGCGCTGCAGCGACCACAGGTCGATGATGTCGCCGTTGAGGATGAGCTTGTCGCAGCGGATCCCGCGGAGCACATCGAGCAGCTCGCGCGCTTGGGCGTCCTTGGTGCCCAGATGCAGGTCGGACAGGATTAACGTCCGGAAGTGAATCTTGTGCTGCCCAGGGACCTTGGTGGTTTCTTCCATGGAGTAGGAGCATAGATGACGAAAGTGTCATTTCCGCGTCGGCGGCGTCTTATTAAGGAAACAGCGCTACTGGGTGTCCGCGGTCAGCGGTTCGCGGTTTGGAGAAGTATCGTGCTTTCTGCCTAACCCCTGACCGCGCACCGCTTACACCTTGAGCACTACCGACACACAATCGTAACAATCGTAAAAGTATGATGTTACGATTGTTACAAATTTGCAACGGACGAGGCTTGCACCCCCCTCTTGGGGAATCTTGAAGCGTATCACCCAACACACCCATGAAAGACTTCCAGAAGAAGGTTCTCGGTAAGCAAGAAAAGTTCTTCGAACTGCTGGAAGCCAG
>CAIKRN010000062.1 GCA_903829855.1 uncultured Opitutia bacterium | reverse complement strand
CGGTAGAGTAACGTTCCGCTGGCTTCCTGGGCGCGTTTAGCCGCTAAAGCGAAGGTGCGCGCGTGTCCGAGGTGCAGGAAGCCCGTAGGGGTCGGTGCAAGCCTGCCTCGGTACATCAGAGAGGGTTACCCGTGGGGATGAACTCCCATTTGACTCCAAACTCGGCTGCCACGGCGGTGGCGAGGGCTTTCACGCCCCAAGTCTCGGTGGCGTAATGCCCGCAAGGGTAGAGATTCCAGCCTTGTTCTTGGGCCTCATTAAAATGTTCTTCGCGCAGTTCTCCGGTGATGAGCGTATCGCAGCCTTCCGCTTTTAAGTGGTCGAGCGCACTCCGGCCACTCCCACTGAGGATGGCGATCTTCTTGGGGTTAGCGGAGCCAAACTCGATGCCCTTGTAAGTTTGCGGGTAGGAGGTCTTGAGCCGCTTACGCAGCGTCGCACGAGAGATCCCGCGGCAGATACAGGCGATCGGCAGGCCTTCGTAGTCCACGAACCAATCCACGACTTTGAGGCCGAGGTCTTGGGCGATGAGGGCGTTATTGCCAATCAAGGGATGGGCATCGAGGGGTAGGTGGCTGGAGTAGAGCGACAGGCCTGCTTTCTTGAGGGCGGCCTTGCGGAGGGCGCGGACTTGGCCTTCGGGCGAGACTGGGCGCCAATACATCCCGTGATGGACGATGAGGAAATCGATACCGCGCCGCCGGGCCTCAGCGAAAACCTCGACGCCGGCATCGACCGCAGCACCAATTTTGTAGACAGCACGCGAACCTTTGTGCTGCAAACCGTTACGAGCACCGGCGAAGTCCTTGATGTTTTTCCGATTAGTCAGAAGGTCGCAAAAGCGCGCAACCTGGAGGGCGGTGGTGCAGGGCTTCACAGTTTTTTGAAGTTCAACGGTAAGGCTGCTGGCTTAGTCAAGGACTCCGGCTGAAAGATTTCGGACGGAAACTTTAAGCCGACCGCAGCCTCGGTCACGCGGAGAATATCGGCATCGCGCGTTGCTTCATCGCGGACACTGCAGCCGCCCAGAATCCATTGTTCGTCTACCTTGGAAAATTCTTCAACCTGCAGGGTGCGGATCGTCTCATCTTTCGCGTTTTTACAGACAGCTTGCACTAATGCACCGTACGTCCGATCGAGGGCGAAGATGACTTTATTCGGCTCCAGTGATTGCGGATTGAGTGCCGCGTAGAGATGCACCGGCCGGCCGCGCGAGCGTTCGGTGGCAAGGTAACGCGTGTTACCCCAGTGGGTGAAGGGTAAGTGTAAATCAAAAGGGGAAAGGAGCAGACCTTCGGCGAGGGGCTGAGCGAATTGCGCCTCGCTGGATGGCGTGGCGGGCTGGCTGCCGCGCGAGATCCAGACCGAACTATTCTTCGCACCTTTAGTGGAAGCGAAGCACAGGCGTGGCTTGCCCTGGGCGTCAAAGATTTCACCGCGCATTTGTTGGCCTGCCTCGGTGAAACCGGCCCACAGGATGCCTTTGATCGGTACGGAGGATTCGCCCAGGCGGGGCTTATGGGTAATCTCGATGCGGAGGCAGATGTCGCCAGCGAGACGAGAGTCCCGGAAATCCATCAAGGCCTTGTCGGCCTGGGCGGGGCTGAGGCGGGCAAAATCATCACCCCCGAAGTCTCGCGACTGCGCTAAGGCGAAAATGCTGGCAAAACACGCAACCCAGCGGACGGACAAGCTGAGTAGGCTATTTCGCACTAAAGCTTACTTGGCCGCGGCGGGAGCGGCGGACTTGACTGGCTCGGCCTTGTTGGCGGGAGCGGGGGAAGGGGCGGGGGTCGCGGCTGGCTTCGCAGCCGGAGTGGCCGCAGGGACAACAGGCGTAGCGGCCGCAGGAACAGTGGCAGCCTTCGCGGGCTCAACTTTGTTGACGGTGGCTTTGGTGTCAGGGGTGGTTGCCTGGGCGCTAAGAGCCGTGGGCGTCTTATGCTCGCGAGCGACAAAACCAAGGTAGAGGCCGAAACTAAGCACGAAAAGAATCACGGTCAGCACCGTGGTAAGCCAAGACATCCCTTCGGCGGCACCCCCGCCAAGAACGGATTCAACAGCACCCCCGCCGAGGGCTGAACCCATCCCGGCATTGGCACTGGGGCGCTGCATCAGAATCACGAGAACGACTAAGATACAGACGAGGAAGAGAGCCACCACGGAGGCATAGAGAAGAAAGTCCTTCATCCGTTCATCCAAGGGGTCGCTGGGGCATAAAACAACGCCAAAATCAGGCCGGCCCGTAGGAACCCCCCGAAACTCGATAGGTTAGCCAATTCCCAGTGGGAGGCGGCACCGTGCCCGTAGCGATAACTTGATGGGATTCGCCGACCTCTGCCCAGAAGGCTCGTCGACGTATGTCGTCAAGTTCACCTAAGACATCGTCCGCTAGGATGACTGGGGGAGTTGGGGCGCGCTGGGTATCGCGTTGGAGGCGAGCAAGGCAAAGGGCAAGTACGAGGAGTCGTTGTTGACCTTCCGAGGCGTAATCGGAGGCGTCTTGGCCGGCGAATATCATGCCAAAATCATCACGCTGTGGTCCCTTCAAAGTCGTCCCGCTGGCGAGGTCTGCCTGGCGGAGGCGAGTCCAGGTTTCTTCCAGTTGATCCGCTGATGTGTCGGGTTGGTAAATGAGGTCGGCGCCCTTCTCGGGGAAGCCAGCCCGGGCACACGCCTGACGTAAAGTTTCGGCGAGCTCGGGGAGGACTTTGGCGCGCGTCTTAGTAATGTGCTGCCCCGGCGAGAGCATGGCTTTTTCGAACGCGCGCAGTTCCTCGTCGGAACGTACTACAGATTTAAGCAAGGCATTGCGACCTTCGAGCGCACGGGTGTAATCTCGCAGGGCAGTGAGGTAGGCTGCATCCGTCCCCCCAATGGCTGCATCGAGCCAGCGGCGGCGGTTGGAGGGTGATCCGCGGACCAATCGAAGATCATCCGAGCAAAAAACGATCGTCGGGAACTGGCCCAAGTGCTGGGCGACCGAGGCTACGGGTGAACCATTGAGAAGGGCTTTGCGTGAACCCTTGGCGAGGCGCAGCTCGACTTCAGCGTTTTCGGTCGGTGTTACTCGGACATCGATACGCAGTCTTGCTTCGGTGCAGCCTGTCCGAATGAGCGGCGAAATCTCCGTCGTCCGAAATGACCGGAAAGAAGAAACAAGGGCCGCCGCTTCAAGGAGATTGGTCTTACCTTGGCCGTTTTCCCCGATCAGAAAAACCCGCGGGGCATCGACAGAAACATCTGCGAAACTTAAATTTCGGAAATCGGCCGCCCGGATGCGGGTCAGGCGCATGGGTTTATTCAGGAATCTGGAGCACCGTCCCGATTTTCGGCAGGGCGTTCGGGGAGCTCATTTTATCACGGTTAGCGTTAAAGATAGCTTGGACGTGATTTTTATCCCTGAAGATTTTATTGGAAATAATCGAGAGGGTATCGCCTTTGACGATGGTGTAGGATTGCGTGCGACTGCTTTTCTCGGGTGCGTTTTTGTCGGGGATGGCGACTGCCGTCCCGGCGTTGACGGCCGCCTTGGTGTCGGGGGTTTTTTGATTACGGCTAAGATCGGCAACCTCACGTTTAAGTTTTTCGTTCTCGATTTGCAGGATGCGCACTCGGGCGTTGGCGTCCACGCTCCCTAGGGCGTCAGGCTCCATGGGACGCCCCGGCAGTTGTTGCATGAATTGCTTTTCCGCCGTCCGAATCATCCCCTTGACCATGGGGGTCTGCTCAGAAGTCGGCTTAAGTCGGACGTATTGATTAAAGTGATAGATGGCCGGGAGGGGGTCTTGGAGATCGCTGTACATTCGGCCTGCTTCGAGGTGGGCTTCGGCGGCTCCCTTCCGCGTATCAATGACTTTCAGGTAACACTCGAGAGCCTTGCGCACTTCACCTTGTTTGTAGAAGATTTGTCCTTGGCGGAATTCGGGATCTTCAACATCAAGGGTACGACTTTCGGTGCGACCGGCGTCGTCGCAGCCGGCGAGGAGAATGACCAGGAGGGCAAAAGCAGCACGAACCATGTCCGCACAATCTTCATCCACCCTGACGCCTTCAATCTAAAATCATTCCCCCAAGGCAAGCGGGAGGGCACTTTCGAGTGTCGGTGTTGCGAACTTGAAGCCGGCCTTCACCGCTGCCAAGGGCTCCACATGGAGGTCTGAAAGCACGGTCTCGACCCCCATCTGGCCGAAGATCAATCGTATGACCCAAGCCGGTGTGGGAAAGAGGCAGGGACGATGGAGTTGCCGCGCAAGGGCGTGGGCAAACTCGCCTTGGCTGACTACCCCGGGGGCAGTGGCGTTAATCACCGGCGGGCAGGAGGGGTTCTCGAGGCACCATATCATGAGTTCCACCAGGTCACCTAAGCGAATCCAGGACAACTTCTGTTGCCCGTTACTCATTCGGCCACCAAGGCCGAGGCGGAAGGCGGGGAGCATGAGCTTCAGGGCACCCCCCGAGGCGGCTAAGACAACGCCGCAGCGAAGGACCGTGGTGCGGATGCCCGCCGCTTGCGCTGGGGCGGTGGCCTTTTCCCATTCGGCACTCAGCTTGCCGAGGAAGCCTGCCTCGCAGACGGGCGAATCTTCATCGAGGAACCCTTCGCGATGAATGCCGTAGCGGCTGATGCCCGACATGCTTAGGAAGATGGCGGGTTTATGGCTGAGCCCCGCCAGGGTCGAGGCGAGGAGCTGCGTACCATCGACGCGACTAGCGGTGATCGCCTGCTTTCGTCGCTTCGTCCACCGGGTGGAAATCGGAGCGCCAGCCAAGTTAATCACCGCGTGCGCGCCTTCCAGTGCTTCCCGGTCAATCCAGCCAGTGGCAATATTCATCCCCTGCGGTCCGGACGTGCGCGAACGCAACGGGACGACGCTATAACCCCGCTCCTCGAGGCGGCGGGTTAAGGCACGCCCGATGAACCCCTGCGCTCCGGTCAGGATGACTTGGCGGCGTGCATTCATAATTGAAATACTAGCGGTGGCCCCGGTCGCTTCAAGCCAACGGACGAGTGACCGTCAACACCCAGGGACGACCTGGATTGGGATCCAGGCCCAGTCGTTGCACTTCATCGCCCGACTTTTCGCATTGGTCGGCAAACTGCTTAACGATGTCGGATTCCTGTTCTCCGCCGGGATGGCCAGTATACGAGACGCATACAATCCGCCCGCCAGCCCTTAATTCTGCCCGCGCTGCTTGGAGTGCCTTCGCGGTGGACAGCGGCTGCGTGATGATCGAAGTGCTGCCGCCCGGGAGGTAGCCCAGATTGAACAGAACGGCACCAACTCGCCCGTGTTGCTCAACGGGAAGGGCTTCCTTGATTTCGGCATGACTACGCAGGTGAAGGGTCACCCGATTGATTAGTCCAGCGATGGTCAGGAGATTGCGACTCGCATCCATGGCCACGGTTTGAATGTCGAACGCATGGACATGTCCCGTCGAACCAACGCATTGCGCCAGGAAGGCGGCATCCCGTCCTTTGCCTGCGGTGGCGTCGATGGCGATGTCGCCGGGGTGGAGGATCTCCTGGGCGAGCTTCTGGGCTCGCTCAGTGACGCGGATAGGGGTCAGGGAAGCCAAGGGAATTTTCGGAAGTTAGGTGGACGTTTTTCATTCCAGGCCGAGCGACCTTCGTCGCCTTCTTCGGAAAGATAATAGAGTAGGGTGGCGTTACCGGACAGCTCTTGGATGCCGGCTTGGCCATCGAGTTCGGCATTGAACGCAGACTTGAGGCAGCGGATGGCCAGCGGGCTCTTGGTGAGAATCTCCCGCGCCCATTTGACGCCTTCAGCGTCCAACTGAGCATACGGAACCACGGTATTCACCAAGCCCATCTCGAGAGCTTCTTTCGCGTCATATTGACGGCAGAGATACCAGATCTCCCGCGCCTTTTTTTGGCCGACGATGCGCGCGAGGTAAGAGGCGCCGAAGCCACCATCGAAACTCCCGACGGTTGGACCCGTTTGACCGAAAACAGCATTATCCGCGGCGATGGTTAGGTCGCAGATGACATGCAACACGTGGCCACCACCGATGGCAAAACCAGCAACCAGCGCGATGACCACCTTGGGCATCGAGCGAATGAGTCGCTGAAGGTCGAGTACGTTGAGGCGCGGGACGCCATCTTTGCCAACGTAGCCACCTTTTTTATCTCCCCGTATTTTCTGGTCACCGCCTGCGCAGAAAGCGAACTTGCCATCATGTTGCGGGTTCGCCCCGCGCAATAAGACAACGCCGATTGTCGCATCGTCCCGGGCATCCGAGAATGCCTTGAGCATTTCGGCGACAGTGTCTGGGGAGAAAGCATTCCGGCGGTGGGGTCGATTGATGGTCACGCGGGCCATCCCGTCGGCCTTCTCGTAGACGATGTCCGTAAACTCTCCACATTTTTGCCAAAGAATGTCCGACTGCATGACCTCAAGGTGGAGCTAGGGCGGGTTTTTTCCAACGAATAATCGAGGGGACGCTTGAAAAACGGCGGCTAGTACCACAGTTTCAGCCCATGGCTCGATTGACCCCCGCACAAATCTCCAAAGTCTCCCAATGGGTAGCCGAGGGGGCGACCCTTTCGCAGATCCAAGGAAAGCTTTCCACGGAACTCGATGTTTCGATGACTTATATGGATGTGCGGTTCTTGGTCGACGACCTGAACCTTGCGCTCATCGAAAAAGAGGAGCCGAAGAAGCCTGAAGAAACGATCGATGAGCCAGCAGTTGCCGAACCGGCCGCGGCTGACGCCACTGCCCCTGCCTCCGGCGGTGTGGTGACGGTCGAGGTCGATACCATCGCTCAGCCCCATGCCATGGTCAGCGGTAAGGTGACTTTCTCCGACGGCCAGATTGCCGATTGGTATATTGATCATCAGGGCCAGCCCGGGATGGTTGCCCGAGTGCAGGGCTACCGTCCTTCCCAGCCAGACATTGCCGACTTCCAGGTCAAGCTGGACGCAGCGTTGCGTTCGGCCGGGTTCTGAGGACCCTCAGCGCGTCTTCAGGATTGCTTCCGCGAGCACGAAGTCAGCGGGCCGGGTGAGCTTCAAGTTCACGGAGGGATTCTCGACCAAGGATACATCTTGGCCGACGAACTCGACGGCCGAACTGTCATCGGTCACTTTACGCTGCAATTCGGCGACCTTGCGGTACGCCTTTAAGACTACCGCGGTGCGGAAGACTTGGGGAGTTTCGGCTGTCCAGACAAGGCCGCGATCCGGGGAGGTGGCGACCGACGACGAGTCGGCTTTAGCAATTTTAACCGTATCTGAAGCCCGACCGGCAAGAATGGCGGCACCGGTTTCCGCAGCCTTAGCCCGCACTTTGTTGATGGCCTCACTAGACACCAGTGGACGTGCGCCATCGTGGATATGTACCAGTCCAGCATGGCCCTCACAGGTCTGTAAGGCCGCCAAAACCGAGTCCTGACGAGACTCACCGCCCGCGACAAAATTGACGGCAATGGCGGTCGGAAGATGGGT
>CAIKRN010000061.1 GCA_903829855.1 uncultured Opitutia bacterium | reverse complement strand
CAAACGGGTAAGATCGGTGACGGTAAGATCTTCGTCCTCGGCCTCACCGACGTCATCCGCATTCGCACCGGCGAACGCGGCCCTGCCGCCATCTAAGTCCCCCGGTTCGGAGCAAGCAGAAGGGCGTCCCGAGGGACGCCCTTTTTCTTTGGCCTATTTCGTGGCGGCCTTGGCGGCCTCGCGCTTAGCAATCATGCCAGGCGAATTCCACTTAATGACGTGGTAGGTCGCCTGCCCTTCGCCCGCATTGCGAATCGCGTGCTCGATATTGGCAGCCTGAAAAATCACGGAGCCCGGGCCGAGCTTCACCCAGTCGCCCGCCACCAAGGCCTCCACGGTACCCTCCTTGATAATGAGCAACTCTTCGTCGGCATGCTGATGGGGCGGATGCGGAGCTTGGCCCTTATTTAAGGTCGTCACATGCATCTCCAGTTCATCGAGGGTGGCCGTCGGGGCGCGGCAAACGGCACGGGATTCCCCGACCTTGGTCTGCTTAACGACAAGTTTCTGCCAATCAAAGGCCACCGAGCCCATGATGGGCTTGGGTGTGGCCATCGTAGCGGCGACTGGACCTTGGCCAATGAAGCCCGTCAGGCCTAGGCAGACGGAAGCAGTCAAGACAGCGACGGCGAGGTCGCGACGATTGGGGGTAATCATGCGGACTTTCTAGGAAATCGGCCGAGGGGAGTAAAGAGCCCATCCAGACGCCTTGCCCTCCGGGCTGACCTAATCGTAATCTGCCCCATGCCTCGCCCCCTGTTCCGCTGGACGGCCGCCCTGCTTGCCCTCATGGCGAGCATGACGGGCTGTAGCGACGGCAAGACCACGGCGCAGAAGAAAGCCGCCGAGGGCTACCTGATTATCAACAATATGGCCGAGCCCTCGGGACTCGACCCGCAGACCGTCACCGGCCTCAGCGAAAGCCACATCATCGGCGCCCTCTTTGAGGGGTTAGTAAATTACGACCCCAAGGACCTGCACCCCATCCCGGGTGTGGCCGAGAGTTGGTCGATGTCCAAAGACGGCAAGACCTGGACCTTTCATCTCCGCACCACCGCCCGCTGGTCGAATGGCGATCCGGTGACCGCTACCGATTTTCTCTTCAGCTATGAACGCATACTGGCGCCAAGTTTCGGGGCTGAATACGCCTCAATGTTGCACGGCATTCGCGGGGCGAAGGAGTTTAACTCCGGCAAGCTCCAGGACTTCCAACAAGTGGGCGTAAAACAAGCCGATGCGCACACGCTCGTCATCGAACTGGAAAGCCCCGTCCCCTATTTCCTGCAACTCCTCTGCCACCAAAGCTGGATGCCGGTGCATCCGCCAACGATTCTCAAGCACGGCAAGATGGATTCGCTCAATACGCTGTGGACGCGCCCTGGAGCGATGGTGAGTAATGGTGCCTTCACGCTCGAGAAATGGGAAGTCGCCCGGCGGGTTGTCGTGCGGAAGAACCCGCGCTACTGGAACGCCCAGGAAGTCTCACTCAATGCCGTCGAGTTCCGGGCCATCTCCGATCTCTTCGCCGAAGAGCGCGCTTTTCGTGGCGGCGAACTACACATTACCGGTGCCGTGCCGCCCTACAAAGTGGCTAAACTTCGGGCCGAGAAAGCCCCACAACTGCGCCTCGATCCGTTCTTTTCGACCGCGTTCGTGTGGGTGAACTGTAACGTCAAGGGCGATAAGCCTAGCGACGTCGCCGCACGCAAGGCACTCAGCGATCCGCGCGTCCGCCGGGCACTCGGGATGGCCATCGATCGTAATCTCATCGCTGAGAAAGTGCTGCGGGCCGGCGAAAGTCCCGCCCTCAGCTTCACGCCACCAGGAACGGGCGGCTTCCAATCCAAAATGCAGTGGAGCCAAGATGCCCAAGAAGCCCGACGCCTTCTCGCGGAAGCCGGCTACCCGGGCGGCAAGGGCTTGCCAAAGTTCGACTACCTTTACGCGACCTCCGAAGGCCAGCAGATGACCGCGCAGGCTTATCAGGAAATGTGGCGACGCGAACTTGGCGTCGAAGTTGAGCTGCGTAATCTCGAATGGAAGGTCTACCTCGCCGCCATGCATAAGGGGGAATTTCAACTCTGCCGCGGTGCGTGGGTCGGTGATTATAACGACCCGAACACTTTTCTCGAAATGCTCATCAGCGGCAATGAGCTGAACGCCTCTCAATGGAGTGACGCCGAATACGACCGCCTCCTCGGTCTCGCCGCCCACGAGACCAACCCCACCCAACGC
Source organism: uncultured Opitutia bacterium (assembly GCA_903829855.1). Classification (GTDB taxonomy): domain Bacteria; phylum Verrucomicrobiota; class Verrucomicrobiia; order Opitutales; family UBA953; genus UBA953. The sequence continues at coordinate 30,094 of CAIKRN010000061.1, read as the reverse complement.
TTCGAGTATTTCCAGCAAGCCGAGGCGCGCCTCATCAGCCAAGCCCCCGTCTTACCCGTCGTATTCAATAAGAATAAATTCCTGATCCGACCTGAGGTCCAAGGCTGGTACCCGACCCTCCTAGACCAGCACCCTTTCACCGCTGTGAAGCTCGTCCCCGCGAAAGGGGATTGAAGTAGGCCTCCCCGCACTTACATTGACCCCATAAACATCTTAAATATGCGTCTCCTCGCCCTCTCCCTCCTGACCTGCATCGCCTCCATCCATGGCCTGGCCCAAGCCGACCCGCTCGGGGTGCGCGGCGCGGATGACAAGGCCTTCGCCAAACTCAAGGGAGTCACCTTCTTCTACATCGACGTCACCTCGACCGAAAATCGCCCGGAAGACGCCGACCTGCGGAGCGACATCCGCGAGACCATCGAGCTCATGATGCTCAAGGCAGCCATTACGCCCAAGTCCATCGACGGCGTCAACCCGGACACCGCCACGCCTTTACTGACCATCGATATCCGACTCGATCGCGGCCTCGGCCGTTACAACTCGGACGTTATCATCTCCGTCCGCGATAACGCGACCATCACGCGCAATAAGGAAGCTGTCTTGGCTCAATCTTACGCCCAATCCAAGCGGGCCATGGGCACCTCGGACAGCACGCTCTCCCGCGAGATCAAAGCCCGGAGCCGCGAGCTGCTCGCCGAGCTGATTGAAGGCATGAAGCGAATCAAGTAAGCGGACCGCATGAATCTGCTCCGGAAGATGCGGGGCGACGGCGCCGAGTTACCACCCCGCTCACCTTGGGCGGCGATTCTGGCCACGGCCTTGGTGGCCACGTTGATCGTAGCGGCGTTCGCGCTACTCACGCAAAGGCTGGATATCATCCTGCTCTTGGGGACCTTTGCCGCCAGTTCGCTGATTGTCTTCGCCTACCCCGACTCGCTTTTCGCCCAGCCGCGCAACGTCATCGTAGGGCATCTCATCGGTGTGCTGGCTGGGCTGGTTTTAATTAAATACTGCGGGACCATCTGGTGGTCCCAGGCCCTGGCCGTCGGAGTGACCATTGGCACGATGAAGATCACGCGTACGGTGCACCCGCCCGCGTGCTCTAATCCGCTCATCATTTTCTCCCTTAAAAGCAGCCCAGGCTGGTCCTTCCTCCTCTTCCCCACACTCACTGGGGCTATCGTCATCGTCCTGATTGCGCTCGTTTATCATAACTTGCGCCGAGAGGCCCGCTGGCCCAAATATTGGTATTGAACTTATGTCCTCCGTCGAAGCCCGCCTCTCTGAACTCGGCCTCACCCTGCCGACCCCTCCTGCCGCCGCGGGTGCCTACGTCCCCGCCGTCCGGACGGGCAACCTGCTCTACCTCGCGGGCACCTTGCCGATGAAAGATGGCAAGGTGGCTTCGCTCGGCAAAGTTGGCCGCGAGGTCGACCTCGCGCAGGCCGCCGAGGCGGCCAAACTTTGCACGCTCAACGCACTCGCCAATGCGAAGGCCGCCCTGGGCTCGCTCGACCGCGTGGTGCGCGTGGTGATGGTCAACGGCTTCGTCAACGGCATCGACGGCTTTAGTGATAGTCCCAAAGTCCTGAATGGTGCCTCGGAGTTCCTATTACAGGTCTTTGGCGAAGCCGGCAAACACGCCCGCGCCGCCGTCTCCGTCAACGGACTCCCTCTAGGCGTCTCCGTCGAAGTGCAGATGGTCCTCGAGATTCGCGACTAAGCGGGCTTAGCCGTCGGATAACTTAATCTTGGTGAAGTCGATTTTAAGAGACTTACCTGCAGGCGGCTTGCCGCAATTGCCAATCTGAGCGCAAGCCCGCTGCACCAAGTCAGCCATGTGGGTGTCCTTGGGACGCGTGACCCATCCGGCAAAAGAAACTCCGCCCGCGGCATCAATGGCCAGCGTCACCCCGCAGCTTCCAGGAGTGGCAACGAGGCCGCCATCCGCGTCGACAATCTCTTTCCAGGCCGTGCGAAAGCGGGCGAGCACCTCACCCATGTAGGCCTGTATTTCGGAGGCAGATCCTCCTTCACCGCCATTATCCCCAGTACCATAAGGACGACCCTGCTTGACGGAGACGCCACCGATACTGCCGGCCTTACCGGAGCCAGCCTTACCACCCTTGGAGTTCAGGAAATCATTCAGGGAGGTCTTTCCCGCCGAGGAGCTCGCCCCTGCCTTTGGGTTGGCTTTGCTCAGCGTCTTCGCGGCGGCGGAACTGGATGCGGCCTGCTCGGCTTTTTCCGCCTTCTCGCGCTCACGCTCAATTTTCTCTAAGTCGAGTTTCTTGAGATGAATCAAAGGGACGCCCGTTTTGGTGCCAGACTCATGCCCTTTGGCGACCCCCTCCGCCTTATCAATCTGGCCGGGTCGTTTGCCAGGAATACCGTTTAAATCAACCAACAGCGGGTCAACGGGTTCAACGGTAGGCCCGGTCTGACGGGCGGCGAACCAGGAGAAGCCCACGATGGCGCAAACAATCCCCGCATGCACCGCAAGCGAGCCGATAAATCCTTTGCCTCCTCCTGCCATGGTTTCAGCGAATCTCCGTATCGAGGCCGACCTTAATTAGCCCCTTTGCTTTCGCGGTGGACATCACGTCGATCACTTTCTGGTAAGTCAAAGTAGAGTCGGCACGGATACGCACCACGGGCTGCTCCGCCTCGGGAAGGATAGCGATACTGGCGAACTCAGCCTCGAGCTGAGCCAACGTCACGGTGCGATTACCGATCGCATACGAACCGTCACGGGCGATGCTGACGAAACGATACTGTACCTTCGTGTCGGGGCTCTTCCCCGCCCCCTTCTCCGCTCGAGGCAGATTTACGGCAGTGGTCTGCTCGAGAACCGGCGTGGCAATCATGAAAATGATCAGCAGCACGAAACATAAATCAAGCATCGGCGTGACGTTCAACTCACTGATTACGTGCAGTCGATTTGGCCTGGAGAAAGAGCGAGCCATGGCGGCTTACTGGGCGTCTTCCCAGCCTGGTAACGAAACGGGAGGGAGCACGGGGGCCTCCGCGAGGCCGACGCCCGGAAGGGGTGCGGCCACGGCGACAGGAGCGGAGGCAGCGCGCAGCAGGCGTTCGCGTTCCTGGGCGGCTTCGAAATTGCGACGGGCCTCGCCTTCAAGCTCGAGCTCCACGCGGTCGGCCAGCGAGCTCGCATAGTTTTCGAGCTCGGTCGTCATGATTTTTACCTGCGTGAGTAAATAATTGTAACCGAAGGTGGCAGGAATCGCGACCAACAGACCCAGCGTCGTGGTGACTAGCGCACCACACACACCGGGGGCGAGCTGGGCGATGCTGGCCTTCTCGGTCAGCGCCCCGAAAGTCACCATCACGCCCCAGACCGTGCCGAGCAGGCCGAGAAACGGACCGCCGGAAACCAGCGAGCTGAGAATGACCATCTTCTCTTCATACTTCACCATCGTACGGGCGATACCTCGCTGGATGGCATTCTCGACGTGTCCCATGCAGAGCGTGACATCGGATGGCTTTACCATGCGACCTTTATGGCGCTGCACGGCGGAGACGGCTTCTGCCACGAGGAATTCATACGGACCAAGATTTGATCCGCGCGGAAAGTTGAGGGCGACCACCGAAGGCTCGTCGCGCAGGCGGCGCTCAAACGCGTGATTGCGGCGGCGCAGCTCATTGACGTCGGTCCACTTCTGAATCATCGCACCCCAACCAATGAAGGAACAGATGAGCAACACACCGGCGACGGCGAGACCGGCGGTATCCATCTGCTTGAAGTACCAAAGCGCACCCTTTTCGGTGTCGGCCAGTATCAGCATGAGAACAGGAGAAAGCATCGGTTTCCTAGGCAATCCGCCTGCGGGTCGGCTTCAACCTGAAAAGGTTCTCGGTCGCACTTGAATCCGGGACGGTTCGCGTGCATGTTCGGAACGATGATTCTCCGCCCGGCATCATGCCAAGGCTGCACCAAGGCCGCCAAGGTCTTCCTCACCCTCGTCTCGGGTGGCAAGGCGGAGACCTATGCCTGCTGCGAAGGATGCCCAACGCTCGAGGCCGGGCCGAACGAAGGCTGCTTCCTGCCCTCCCTCGCCTTGGGGCTTAAATTATCCATCCCGGCGCCCCTCGGCCGGGGCAAATGCCCCACCTGTGGCTTCCGCTGGGCCGATTTCGAGCGCGTCCACCGCATGGGCTGTCCCGCATGCTACGAAGCCCATGCCCAGCAGGCTATGGCCACCATCGCCCGAATCCAGCCGGGGCTTGCCCACCAAGGCCGACGCCCCTTTGACGCTGATGCCGACCGTGAAAATCGTCTGACAAAGGCCAAGGCTGCCCTCAAGTCCGCCTTGAAAGAAGAAGACTACGAAGCGGCCGCCGTCCTTCGCGATCAAATCACCGAACTCGAAGCCGGCCGGCTAGAAGGCCAGAAGTAAGACGGATGAAGCCCGTCGCCCTCCTAACCAACGATGACGGCATCAATGCCGCCTTCCTCCATGCGCTCGTGGCCGCCTGCGCCGCCGAAGGCTTCGACGTCGTCGTCGCCGCCCCCTCGGGCGAACGCAGCTGGATCGGTCGCGCCTTCAGTCGCCACCGCGAAGTGACCTTGGCCGAATACCCCGGACTTGGCACCCGGGCTTGGTCTATCGACGGCACCCCTTCGGACTGCGTCAATATCGCCCTCGGCCACCTGCTACCTGCCAAGCCCGACGTGGTCATCTCCGGCCTCAACATCGGCTTTAACGCCACGATGCCGCTTTGCTTAAGCTCAGGCACCCTCGCGGGCGCCACCGAAGGCACGGCTTGGGGTCTGCCATCCGTGGCTTGTTCGATGGACCTCGAACAATCGATTTTTGAACGCGTCCACCGCACCTCTGCCGTCTGCCCGCCGGAGTTACGACCGCACCTGGAGGCCGCCTGCCGGCATGCCGCCCGCTTCGCCAAGGGGCTTGTCGGCCAAGCCATACAGGGACTGCAAGTCCACAGCCTCAATTATCCGTCCACCATCGTAGAGGGTACCGCCATGGAACGGTCCGTGCCGGCACTCGTCCGGCATGGCTCCCTATTCCGACGCTCCGCGACTGGCTTTAATTTCGCTTGGAACGACGGGGTTAACCTCAGTACCGACCAACAAACAGACCTCGCCGTTTTAGAGCGAGGCCTGATCAGTCATACCGTCTTCGACTTCAGCCGCACCGCATCGCCCTGAGGCGCTCAGTGGGCGTGGTCGTCTTCCTGTTCGCCACGGCCTTCGCCCGAGAGCATCGCCGGCAGGAGCAAAACGAGACCCGCATAGAAAACGGGTGCCCAAGCCTTACGAAGGTCGTTGGCCGCCAAGAAAGGATAGAAGGCCACATAACTGGCAAAGAGCACAGCGCCGAGGTGATTGCTGAAAAGCCAGAGGCCTAGCAGATGGGCATCGTTCGCGCGGCGCTGGACATAGACACCCAAGAAGCCTGCGAAGAATAAAGCGGAAAGAATCAGCAGAAAGACCGCGAAAGGAGCCCAGCCAGAGACCGCATGGTGGTGAATCTCTTCAGCCTGTTTGGCGACTTCAGCTTCGGCGGCTTTCTCGGCCTGCTCGATGACAGCCTTGGCATCAAAAGACTTACCCTTGGCGGCCGTCTTGGCCTTGGTCAGGGCCTTCTCAATGAGCACGGTCTTCGCTTCAGATTCCTTCAGATGGGCCTCTGACGCCGGGAGCGTATGGCTCATGTATCTATACGAGGCCGACGACAATCCGTAGAAGATAGCGGCCAAAATGACTGCATTAATAGCCAGGCCGAGGCGGCCGAGGGGCTTGGTAAGGTCCAGCGAGAAGCTCATGGTGCGAAGTCGCAACCTAGGACAGCCCACCTTTCCTTCAATTCCAAACTTGGAAACCCGCCTCCACCCCGCCTGATTACAAGCCGACATGGCCCATTCTCTCCCCGAAACCGTATTGTTCGACCTAGATGGCACGCTGGTCGATAATTTCGAGGCTATCCACCGCTGCTATGATGATGTGATGAGCATGATGGGGCTGCCCAGCGTCACCTTAGAGCAGATTCGCCGGGCGGTCGGCGGCTCAGTCAACGTCACGGTGGTCAAACTCGCCGGGGAAGCCAATGCCCCCACCGCTACCCGACTCTTTCGCGAGCACTTCCCTTCCGTGATGTACCATGGCCTCCGCGTCTACCCTGGGTGCAAGGAGATCCTCGTCAACCTGCGCGCCCAAGGCGTCAAGATCGCCGTCTACACGAACAAGGATGACGCTAACTCAAAGAAGCTCCTGGAGCACCTCGAACTCGATGGGCTGCTCGATGGCATCTATGGCACGAACGTCCACCCCTGGCGCAAGCCCCAGCTGGAGTTCACCCAATTCGTCCTATCCTCGATGAAGGCCGACCCGGCGCGCACGGTCATGGTCGGCGATTCGCCGTTCGACATCGCCACTGCCCGCAACGGCAAACTCTCCGCCATCCATTGCGTGACCACCGGCAGCCATACCGCCGAGGAGCTGGCACCGTTTGCGCCCGACACCGTCCACGCGGGCCTTGCCGAATTGGCCCGTGACGCCTTCCGGCTGGGCTGATTTTGTTTTCGCCCCGGCCGAGGCGGGGTGATTGGCTCACCGCATGTCGCCGCCCCGGGAACAACCGCGCGGACCCGAAATCACTCTTTCGGGCGTGGTCGAGCGCATCCTGTGGCTCGATGAGGAAACCCATTTCACCATCGCGGAGCTCGCCCCGGAAGCGGGTGATAAGGTCATCATCCTCGGCAATATGACCGGACTGCAGTGCGGCGAGACCGTCGATGTCAGCGGCCACTGGGAACAACACCACTCCCACGGCCCACAATTACGCGTCCGCACCTTTAGCTCGCGCCTGCCCTCTTCGGTACACGGCATCCGTAAATACTTGGGCAGCGGTCTCATCAAGGGCATCGGCAAAACCTATGCCGATAAAATCGTCGCCAAGTTCGGCGTCCGCACCTTCGACATTATCTCCAACCAATCGGGTCGCCTTCGCGAAGTCGATGGGATTGGCCCGGGGCGGGCGAAATCCATCAAGGCCGCGTGGGAAGACCAGAAAGCCCTCCGCGAGGTGATGGTGTTTCTCCAGACCTACGGCGTCACCAACGCGCTCTGCGTCCGCATCGTCAAGGCCTACGGCCAAGATGCCAAGAAGGTGCTCACCACCGAACCCTACCGCGTTTGCCGCGAAGTGGAAGGCGTCGGCTTCAAGACCGCGGACAAGATTGCCCGCAACCTCGGCTTGCCCACGGCGGGACCGCAACGCGTCGACGCCGGCATCCTGCACACCTTAGAAGAACTCGAAGGCGAAGGCCACAGCGCCTTCCCAGACGAAGGCGTCCTGGAGAAAGCCACCGAACTCCTCGAGGTCGATCGGGCGATTGTCCAAGACCGCCTGCGCCGCCTGCAGGATGAGAACGCCATCGGGGTGCTCGACACCCGCGGTGTGAGGCTCTTGCAGCTCCGCCCGCAGGAGAATGCCGAGAAATCTATCGCGGCCTCGATCCGTCGGCTCATCGCCACGCCCTCGGGGCTACCCACCATCGTCGCAGATAAAGCCGTGCAATGGGCGCAATCGCGCGCGGGCTTCGCTTTCTCCGAAGCCCAATCCGCTGGCGTGCTCATGGCGTTGCAGAATAAGGTCTCCGTCCTAACCGGTGGCCCGGGCACAGGTAAAACGACCATCCTCAAGGCGCTCTGCGATATCCTTTCCGCCAAACGCACCCGCATGGCACTGGGTGCCCCGACGGGTCGCGCGGCGAAGCGCATGACGGAGGCCACGCGTGTGCCGGCGTCGACTATTCACCGACTATTGAAGTTCGATCCTGCCGCCGGCGGTTTCACAGCTAATGCCGAGAGCCCCCTCACGGTGGATTTCGTCATCATCGATGAATCGAGCATGCTCGACACCAAGTTGGCGGCAGCCCTGTTGCGCGCCATCCCCGGCACTGCCCACCTGCTCCTCGTCGGCGACGTCAATCAGCTCCCATCCGTCGGCGCTGGTAACGTTCTCGGCGATCTCATCGAGTCAGGTGCGGCCGCCGTGACGCGCCTCGATACCGTGTTTCGCCAAGGCGCCCGCAGTGGCATCGTCACCGTCGCCCACGGCATTCTCCACGCCGACACCAGTCCGCCGACCCCAGTTGAGGATCCCACTAAACTTGATTTCACCCAGGACATCCACTTCGTGCGCGTCGACGACCCGGAAGCTTGCGTGGCAATGGTCACCAAACTCTGCTGTGACATCCTGCCGAAGGCGCTGCGCTTCGATCCGTTGCGCGATATCCAAGTCCTCGCCCCGATGCATAAAGGGACCGGCGGCATCCAAGCCTTTAATCAAGCGCTCCAAGTTCGCCTCCGCGGGCCCGACGCGCGGCCCGGACGTATTCAGACTGGCGACAAAGTTATCCAGACGCGCAACAACTACGATAAACTCGTGTTCAACGGCGACTTCGGCGTGGTGCTCGGCCAGAATGAAGAAGGCACCCTGCTCATTGATTTCGACGGCACCCGAATCGAGTTGGAACGCGGCGAACAAGGCGATTTGCACCTAGCCTACGCCGTCAGCATCCATAAATCCCAGGGCTCAGAATTTCCCGCGGTCGTTGTCCCCCTCCTCCGCCAGCACAGCATCATGCTCGCGCGCAACCTCGTCTACACCGCCGTAACGCGTGGCCGCAAACAAGTCATCCTCGTCGGCGATCCGACTGCCTACGCAATGGCCGTGCGCAACGCTTCGGACTCACGTCGTATCACTGGCCTGCTTCCTCGATTGCGGACCAACGACTGATTAGAGCCTCACCCTCATCGTCCCGCGCGTGACGCCGAGCTGATTGAGGACCTTGAGGTCGTTCCAAAGCACCGTCGCATCGAGGTCGCCCTTCAGCAGCGCCTGATATTTTTCGAGGGTGCGCGTCACGGTATTCGCATCCTCATCAACGAATTCTACCCGGAAACGACGAACTCCAAGGGCGAGAAGTTGAGTGACGTATTCCGCCCCGGTCTGCGCACGCGAATTGAAGAGCGTATTACGGCAACCGGCGTCCGCCTTGAGTATATGCTCGGCGCCGACGCGGTCGCGGAGCTTGACGCGATGCTTCTCGCAGGGCCGACCGCAATCCCGGTAATCCTTACCCTTCGAGAGGAAGGCGCAGAACACGCAGTGCTCCATATGGAACATCGGCATGTGCTGGTGAATGGTCACCTCGAACCACTCGGGGGGCGCGGAGCCAAAGAGTGCCGCAACCTGATCGGAGTTAAGGTCATAGGAGGCCGTGAGCCCTTCGAGATGGTGGTGCTCCATGAGCCACTCGGCCGTGAGACCATTGGCGACATTGAGGGAGAAATCCCCACGTAAACGCTGGCCAGCGAAAGCCCGGAAGTCCTCATGATTACGCACCAGATAACCATCAGCCTGACAGGAAAGGACGATTTCGCTGATGCGCTCTTCACCCTGCTTATGAATACGTGGGCCCATCGCCCAGAACTCGAGTTTGCGGCCCGACTGCTGTTCGAATTCGCGGACGCGGGCCACGGCAGCGCGGAATTTCTTTGGGTCTTCGAATTCGGCGTAAATCACCCGAGCGCCCCAGGCAAGCGCTGGCTCGAGCTGTTCGGGCTCACGGATCACCGTGATAATCTCCGGGGCACGATCACGACCAGAAACTGCTGTGGTCACGACCTTGGTCGATGCTTCATCATAAGGCAGCAAGGTCCAACCCGGAGGCATACTGCGCAGTTCGGTGAGTCGATCGGAAAGGTCGCGGCGGAGGCGATTGAGTTCGCTCATCGGCACAATCAACGGGCCGTCGAAATCGGCCGTAAGGTCGCCAATTTCATAACCAGTGTCACCGAGACGGCCGAGCTGGTCGCGGAGTAATGGTACTTCCAGCGGACGCTTTTCGGCCACAGAGCAGGGCATCGCGGAATCCGCGGCCACGACATGGCCTTCGCCGTCATTGAATTCAACCCGAAGCGGCTGACCCTGACGACCGATGACGCGGACATTAACCGCCCGACGATAGTTGGGCTTCTCCCGATCCCAGGAGTCATGTAGCCGCTTATCTAGCTCTTGGTCTTTCGTCTTCCAAAGAATTGCACCGGGCGCGACCAGTGACCAATCGACATCCTCGCGGCCGAAGCGCACAAAAGTCAGCCCGGCCCGCGCGGGCTCGAGGCCGTGGACAAAGCCGCCCTGCTCTCGCTCGGCGGGCTTACCTTGGTCGAAGACGACGCCATCGCCTGGCTTCAGTGGCCCTTCGAGGCGCATGGTCACCCCGTTTGTGCCGACATCGATGACCTTACCTAAAAAAGCACCCCGCTTCTTACCGAAGCGGGCATGCACCAGCTGCTGGTTATCAATCCCGCGCAACCAGCCCGGATAGAGGCCGCGGGAGAAAGTCATCTGCATCGCATAATCCTCTTCCTGGCGGACCTTGTGGGCGGCGACATCGGCATCGGCCCCTTTCGTCAAAGCCTCCCAGGCAACATCTACGGCCCGGCGATAGGCCTTGGTGATGGCGGCCACATATTCAGGCGACTTCAACCGACCTTCGATTTTGAGCGAGCGGATACCTACGCGAATCAAATCGGGTACGACCTCAATCCCGGCGAGATCCTGAGGCGAAAGCAGGTAGGCTCGGTCGCCGAGATTCTGAACAACGCCATCCACCACGAGTTCATACGGTAGACGACAAGCCTGCGCGCATTCGCCGCGATTCGCTGAACGGCCGCCCAACGACTCACTCGTCAGACACTGCCCCGAATAAGCAACGCAAAGGGCGCCGTGTACAAAAACTTCCAAGTCGAGGGGCGCGCCCTTCGTGGCCTGTTCAGCCTGTAGCTTCTGCATCTCGGGCAAGGAAACTTCCCGCCCCAACACCGCGAGGGAGGCGCCCAGATCACGCGCGTAATCAACGCCCGCGGCACTCGTCACCGTCATCTGCGTCGAGGCGTGGATCGGGAAGTCCGGGGAAATCCGCCGGATGAGGCGGCAGATGCCCGGGTCCTGGACAATCGCGGCGTCAACGCCGGCCGCCACGATGGAGCGGAGTGTACGTGCAGCCTCAGCGAGTTCGTCCGGGAAAATGAGTGTATTAAATGTCACATAACCCTTCACGCCACGAGCGTGCAGGTAGGACATCAGCTTGGGCAAATCAGCTTCCTCGAAATTCGTCGCGCGCACCCGGGCATTGAAACGGCCCACCCCGAAGAAGATTGCGTCGGCCCCATTCTCGACGGCCGCCCGGGCGCAATCCCACTCCCCGGCGGGGGCGAGCACCTCGGGTTTCCGGAGAGACAGATGGCGGACGGCGGCGGACACGGGGATAGCAAGGCACAGACGCCCCTTCCCTGCAAAGAACAATCAGTCCGGCCAGCCCGGACGGCGCTTCCAGGATTGCCCCGAGGGGTGGGCCGACCCACACTGGAAACCTATGGCTGATAAGCTCGAAGAAATCTTCCGCATGCAAGAAGCGCTGAACAAGCGCATCGGGGTGGAAACTGCCGGCATGACCGAGGAGGAAAAGATCAAATGGGTCCTTAACTACCTCCGCGCCATGCAGCAGGAGATGGCCGAGCTAACCGATTCCGTCCCCTGGAAATGGTGGGCCAAGTACCAAAAATTCGACGAACAGAACGCCCGGGTCGAAGTCATCGACCTCTTCCACTTCCTCATCTCTATCGCCCAGGTCCTCGGAATGTCCTCCGAAGACGTCTATCAGGCCTACCTCAAAAAGAATGCCGTGAACCACCAGCGTCAGGATTCAGGCTACGTGAAGAAAGACGAAAACGACTCCCGCCATATCTGAAAAGCCATGCGCCGATCCAACCCATCCCGCCGAGCCGGCTTCACCCTCATCGAGTTGCTCACGGTGATCGCTATCATCATGATTCTCTCGATGGCCACGTTCGGCCTATTCCGGGCTGCCTCCAGCGCCCGTAATAAATCCAAAAGCAAAGGGGAAATCCAAGCCATCGCGATGGCCTGCGAGAACTACAAGAAGAACTACGGCGATTACCCCTGCCGAGCCAATAGCGGCACCGACAATACCTACCACCGAGACCTCTTCGACCAGCTCATCGGTCGACGCCTACTGAAATCCTTCCCCCTCGCCAACGGCACGGATGTGGAACTTATCGCCTACGATGACCCCCGCCTCCCAACAGGCTCCGGCGGGCGTAAGATGAAAAGCTTCATAGACTTCGGAGCCATCGGCACCAACGACAACAGCCACTTTGCGGATAACGACTGGCGGGGCGGAGCGGCGGCGACTTATGAGTTCCGCGATGCGTGGGGCAATGCCTATGATTACCGTTATCGCGTCCTAAATACGCCCGGATTGCCGACCATGAACACGACCACCGGAGCCTACATCTCACCGTATGCCGACTGGAAATCACCCAACTTCCTCGTTGTTTCCTGTGGTGCTAATTACATCGATCTTGGCGACGGTATCATGCCAGCACAGAATGAGTACTGGGATGTGACTACTCTTACGGGTGGCGTGAATATGATGAAAAATGGCATCATACCCGCCAACTACTTTGAAGACGATCCTGCCCCCACCACCGGGTTTTTACGGGCGGATAATATCGTCAACTGGACGAACTGACCTCGCGGCCTAACGGCCCCAGCATCAAGCGATACAGCCCGGCGCACAGGAACCACGCTAGGGCGGCCGTCGCCAGCGTATGGGAGAGAAAATGTTCGCCTCGGCCAATCTGGTAAATGCCCATCCAGCAGCCCACGCCCAAGCCCAACGCCAACCCTTGCCAGCGGCGGCGGGAGTCGAGCACCCAATAGAAACCTAGCAGCGCAAATCCACCGCTCGCATGCCCCGCCGGAAACGCGTGACTAGGATAACCAGCCGGCTTGGACTGGAATAGTAGTAGATGATCATAGGTGCCCCCGAAGGCCTTCAGCTCAATCGGCGTGGCCATCCCGCTAATAGCTCGGAGTTGCGTACAAATCACCGAGACCACCGCCAGGCAGGCCAGCAGATACAAGGCACGTATACGCACCCGCGGAAAGATAACCGCGAAGACGATGAGCGAAACAGCCCAAGCGATGATGACCGCCTTAGGTCCGTCATAGGCCAAAGTACGCCCTAAGGCATTCTCGTGCGGGATCAGCCATTGATGGCCATTCCAGAACAAAGACTGGAACCAAAGGTCCACGCGCTCCCCGCCCGCTCCCGGGATGCCGAAGAATAGCACGACCGTACCGACCGCCAAGGCGGGCCAGAGCAGTGCAGGCGGCTTAGCGGAGAGGGTTGGCGAGGCCGCCATGGTTAAAGAGCTCATCAGCCCCTTGGTAGTGGAGGATCGCCTCGTCGGCAGCGGCGGCATCAGGCTTGGCCAGCGGGGTCAACGCCCCCGTTGCGAGATCAGCCTGATACTGGGCTGTCTGCCGCACGGGCTTGAGCACAGTCAGCAGCCCGTCTTCATGCAGCACGGCGATCTTCTGGTAATTACTGATGAACGCCCGAGGAAGATAACCAGGACGGAGCACGTCTGCCCCGATGAAGCGCGAAAGGTATGAGACGCTGAGGAGCCCCAGCACGGTCGGCGCGGTATCAATCTGGCTCATCATTGGCTCGACCTGACGAGCAGGAATATTCCCAGGCGACCAGATGAAGAGCGGGATTTCATATTTACGGATTTCGAGCTCCCGCTTGCCGGCCACCGACGCACAGTGATCAGCCACGATTACGAAGACTGTGTCCTTGAACCAAGGCTTCGTGCCCGCGTTCTTCAGGAAAGCGCCGATGGCAAAATCCGTGTACGCCACGCCGCCATCGCGACCGATGAGCTTATCGTCAATCCGGCCAGCCGGCCACGTGTAGGGCCGATGATTGGAGGTCGTCATCACGAAGTGATGGAAGGGCTTGCCGGCGGCGTAGGCCTTATCAGCAGCCTCAATGGACCAATTAAAAGCATCCTCGTCGCACGCCCCCCAGGCGTTGCCAAACGTCATCTTTTTACCGGCGGCCTCTTGGCGAGGGAGGTCAACCAGACGGTAGCCATTCGCTCCGAAGAAATAATTCATGTTATCGAAGAATCCATCGCCGCCATAAATGAACGCCGTGTCATAGCCCTGAGCCTTCAATACCGAACCCAGGGTCGTCAGATTTTCGCAACCCGCCCGGCGAAGGACCGACTGGCCCGGAATCGGCGGCATCGATAGCGTCAAACCTTCCATGCCGCGGACGGTGCGCGTCCCGCTGGCATAGCAATGGCGGAACCAAAGGGACTCGCGCGCGATGCGATCGAGATTCGGGGTGAGATGTTTGTCTTTATATTCCGGGGCACCGTAGCAGCCGAGAAACTCCGCGCTGAGGCTTTCGACGGTAATCTGAATCACGTTCAGGCGACGGACCGGAACCGGCGCGGTGATGCGGCGCGTGATATCATTCTGATCAGCCGAAACGGCATCACCTCCTTGCGCCAACAAGGTCTTGCGGAGCTGGGCGACGGCATCCGGACGCGAAGGGTAGAAGCGCTTCCACTCAAGCTGATTGGCCCAGAAGGCGGACAGGAAGGCGTATTCGCCGTTCTTAGCGAGTTCGGTGTCGTAGCTATTAACCCAGCCGGGCTGAGGATCACCCATGTGCCGAAGCCCCGCCACGATGCGCTCAACCGACCCGGCATGCGCCTGATCGGCCAGGCGTAGGTCACGCTGACCGAGGAAGAAGGCGTAAGTCAGGACCAAAAGTAACGGGCCCAGCAACCAAGCCGGCGCACGCCAGCGAGCCGAACCATCGTCGGCTGCGCCCTCCTCCCAGCGACGAACCAGACCCAGCCGGCACCAGAGCAGAAAAAGCCCGACCGCGAGGGCAAGGACCATCACGATGATCAGCGGCAGATTATAGGACTCCCTGATATTCTTCACCACTTCCTGCGTGTAGACGAGATAGTCGACCGCGATGAAGTTAAAGCGGACGCCAAACTCCTCCCAGAAAAGGATTTCCGCAATTTTCCAGAAGGAGAAAAGAAAGGCACCGAAAATCCAGGCCGCCCGCAGCGGAAGCTTCAGCCAGCGCCCGCTGAACCCGCTCGACGGCCAGATTGAGCTCAACAACCCCATCGGTAAGGTCAGGAACCACGCCATCAATAAATCAAAGAGTAACCCCACGGCGAGGGCACCGAACGTGGACCAACCCCAAGAGACACCTGAGAAGGAAGCCAGGAGCAAACCGAGGCGAAGCAAGGTGCCCAGAATTACATAACTTGCAGCGAGGAGCAGCGTGCCTCCCTGCCGAGAACCGAGGATTCTGGAAAACAGATTCTTCACGGAGGCGATTAGCCGAAAAAGCGGCCCTTAGGGCGAGTTAATTTATCCCTACAATCAAGGTCTTTTGCCTTACTTCAGAGGCACTTCATCTACCCCAGAACCACCCCAAGGATGGCAACGGCAGATACGCTGGACGCCCAGCCAGCCGCCGCGAATTAATCCAAAGCGCGTCAACGCCGTGGCGGCATAACACGAACACGTCGGGTGATATCGACAGCCCGTGCCGGGAATAGCGTGAAGGGGACGGGAAAGAAAGCGTTGATAGAAACGGATCATCCCTAGCGCCGGGCGCGCGAGCCAAGAAGGTCGCGGCTCGTTCATGGCTGGACGGCGGCCGCAGCCACCGCCTTGGCAGCCGACAAGGCAAACACCTTACGCAACTCGGCCAAAGAACGACGCAACATGCCGGAACGAATGACCAACACAACTTCCCAGCCGGCAGGGAAAGCCAAGGGGTCCGTGCGGAAGAGTTCCCGGGCCAGACGCTTGGCCCGATTGCGATCAACCGCCAAAGGCAGGGACTTCTTTGCCGCGATGACGGCAAAGCGCGCAGGGCCCTTCACCCCAGTCGGGCGTAAATTCAAAAGAAAAGGCCCGCAATCGAGTCGCGAGCCTTCTTGGCGGAGGCGGTTGAAATCGGCCGAGGCGCGAATTCGACGCTCCCGCGGGAGACGCATGGAAATTAGGAGTTTCCGAGGCGCTTACGACCAACGCTGCGGCGATTGGCCAGCACCTTGCGGCCGCCGGGGGTCTTGGAGCGGGCGCGGAAACCGCACTTGCGGGCGCGGCTGATCTTGGACGGACGGTAGGTGGGATGCATGGCTTTAAAGGGAACAGCCAAGAGAGCCCCACCGAGGGTGTCAAGCCCCACGCTTCCCGGCTTGGCAGGACCCCTTTAGAGGGGGAGAATAGGGAATGAGCCCCGAAAAAGGTAAACTTAGGCCCACCCCCGCCCGGGCCTACCAGAATCAGGAGTTCATGCTCAGCCCCCAGGCTCGGACCCTTCGGGTGATGTCGGAGATGATGGAGCCCCACTTACGCTTCAAGAAATACGGCGTGCGCAATACGGTCGTGATGTTCGGCTCCGCCCGGACTTTGCCGCCCGACGTCGCTCGCAAGCAACTCGAGGAAGCTAAAGTCTTGGCGAAAGCCGGGCAGTGCGACGACTCGGAGTGTGCGCTGCGCCTCCGGGTAGCCGAAATCAATCTGCGCAGCTCCGCTTACTACGAAGCCTGCCGCGCCCTTTCCTTTGAGATGACGAAATGGTCGCTCTCTCTCCCCGAGTGGCAGCGCTTCCTCGTCTGCTCCGGCGGTGGCCCCGGCATCATGGAAGCAGCGAATCTCGGCGCCCATCAGGCCGGCGGCCGCTCCATCGGCCTCGGCATCGCCCTGCCCTTCGAGCAAGAACACAATCCCTATATCACGCCTGAGCTTGATCTCGAGTTTCACTATTTCTTCGTTCGGAAATATTGGTTCTTATACCTCGCCAAGGCGCTCGTCGCCTTCCCCGGTGGCTTCGGCACTTTCGATGAACTCTTCGAAATGCTCACGCTGATCCAGACCGGTAAGACCAAGAAGCACTTCCCCGTCCTGCTGTTCGGCTCCGCCTTCTGGAAAAACGCCGTCAACTTCGAGACCTTCCAGGAATGGGGGATGGTGTCGCCGTCCGATCGCGATCTGTACATCCACGTGGATTCGGTCGAAGAAGCCCGCGATCACCTCATTAATATTATTACCGAACGGTACCTGAAACCCGACAGCGAGACGAATGACTGAAGCCATCGGGATCGCCTGGACTACCCTGCCCTCCCGGGAGGAAGCCGATCGCCTCGCCGCTGGCGCCGTCGCCGCTGGTCTGGCAGCCTGCGCCCAAATCGATGGCCCGATTCGTTCGCATTACACCTGGGAAGGCCACGTCGAAAGCGAAGAGGAATATCGCGTGACCTTCAAATTCGCCGGCGCCAAGATGTCAGATTTAGAGGCATGGGTCCACGCCCACCACCCCTACGCACTGCCGCAATGGCTAGCGATCGAGGCTCATCATGCCTCACCCGCTTACCGCGCCTGGATTCTAGGCGTCCGCTAACCCCGTGGATCTCACCGCCGCCAAAGCCTTACTCTACTGCGCTCTGGGTCTGTTTGTGCTGATTGCCTGGTTTCGGGATCGTCGCCGCCGGCGGATTAATAAAACCGCCGAAGGCTTCTGGCCGGGCACGACCTACGCACCGGCCGCTGCGTACTACGCCGCCGCGGCCGGCGCGATCCTGATCACCATCGCCGAAGCCGCCGTCGAGAAGCGCGCCGGACTCACCAACCAACAAAGCGTCTTACCTACGATTTTCATTTTCCAACTCATCGGCGCCTCGATCGTAGAAGAAGCTTTATTCCGCGGCTTTGTGGCTCCAGGTGAATTTTATGGCCGCAAACTTTTGACGGTGATCATCGTCGGCTCACTGGTTTTCGCGGTGATTCATAACTTTGACCTCAACCAAGCGGAGGGACGCGTCAGCGCGGTGTTCGCATTCATCACCTCCCTCTGGCTTTACCTGGCCCGCTTCAATCCGCTGAACCCCGACCGCTCATTGCTACCCTGCTTTATGGCTCATACCGTGCGTAATCTGGCGGTGTTTGGAATTAAATGGGCCCAAGGCTTCGTATGCGGGTAGATTTAGAAGAAAGGTAGTCCAAATCCGTTGCAACCGCAGGCACGCTTTGCTGTCTTGTTCTCACCCCCGTGAGAGACACCGCCGCCCCTCCAGACTCCGGCGATCGCCGCGACTTCCTCAAACTCGGGGTACTGGCGGGCTTAGGCTTGAGTCTCGGGGGCGTCCCTTCCGCCAGCGCGAAACCCGACCCCGCCCAACTCAAACACCTTCGCGCCGCCGAGATGGGCACGATGCGTCCGCGCCCTGCTGGGAATACGCCGGTCTGGGACCTCACCACCAAGCCGACGGAAAAAGTCCGCGTGGCAGTGATCGGCCTGAACCGCGGGTCGGCCCACGTCAACTCCGTCGCCGCCCTGCCTTTCGCCGAAGTCGTCGCCGTCTGCGATATCATCGATGAACGTGCCAAGGCTCAGGCCGAATCGGTCTTCAAAAAAACGGGCAAACGACCGGCCATCTACAGTGGTGATGAAAATGCCTGGGAGAAGATGGTCGCCCGCGATGACATCGACGTGGTGCATATCGCCACCCCCTGGGAATGGCACACGCCGATGGCAATCAAGTGCATGTCGCTCGGTAAGCACGCCTTCGTTGAAGTAAACTGCGGGTTGACGATCGATGAATGCTGGCAACTCGTCGATGCGTCTGAGAAATACCAACGGCATTGCCCCATCCTGGAGAACGCCTGCTACGGCGAAGAGGAACTCTTCGTCCTCAACCTGGCCCGCCAAGGGTTCTTCGGTGACCTGAAGCACGGAGAGTGCGGCTACATCCACGACCAACGCTCCTCTGGTAGCGGCCCTAAAGGCTACACGTTCATGGACAAGCAGCGGGAATGGCGCCGCAACTACGCGACCCTCCTGCAAGGCAATGTCTACCCCACGCACGGACTCGGCACCATTGCCCAATACATGGGCATTGGCCGTGGTGACGCTTTTAAATTTGCGGTCTCAGTCTCCTCGCCGGAATTCGGACTCAGCCAGTTGCGCGAACGCGTCAAACCCGACCGCGACCGTTCGCAGGACCAGAAGTTCGTCTGCGGCGACGTGAACACCTCGATCATCAAGACGGAGCTCGGACGCACCATCGTCATCCAGCACGACAATACGAGCCCACGCCCCTATACCCGCGGCAATATGCTCAGCGGATCGCTCGCCACGTTCGCCGGCTACCCCAACCGCCTAGCAATCGACGCGGATAACTCGCACCCCCTCCTCGATCCGAAGGAAAAGCGGAATAGCCATCACTGGACCTATGAAGGCGAAGCGCTTAAGAAATTCATGGAAGCGAATCAGCACCCGCTCGCACGCAAGGTCGGTGAGTTCGCAAAGAAGGTCGGCGGTCATGGCGGCATGGATTCGCTGATGAACTACCGCTTCCTGGACTGCATCCGCCAAGGCATCACACCCGACCTCACCGTCTACGATGCGGCTTCGTGGTCCGCCCTGCTGGATATCTCTGATCGCTCCGTCCGCGAAGACAGCGTCCCCGTGGCCTTCCCGGACTTCACCCGCGGTGGCTGGAAAGCCCTCAAACCCCTTCCCCTCGTTTCTTAATTTCCACCCACCTCACCCACCCCACCCTAACCCATGAACATCCCTGATAACGCCAATCGTCGCGACTTCCTTAAGCTCGGTGCCCTCGCCGGGCTCGGACTCGGCCTGAACGCCATTCCCTCGGCCGAAGCCAAGCCAGACCCGCGCGACCTCAAACTCCTTGGTGCCCATGACATCTCGGTCACGCGCCCGCGCCCAGCCGGCAATAAGCCCGTCTGGAATCTGACCACCAAGCCCACCGAGAAAGTCCGCGTCGCGGTGATCGGCCTCAACCGTGGCCGCTCCCACGTGAATTCAGCTGCCAATATCCCGTTCGCGGAAGTCGTCGCCGTCTGCGATATCGTCGAAGCCCGCGCCAAGAGCGCCGCCGCCAACGTCAAGAAAGTCACCGGCAAGGAACCGGCCATCTATTTTGGCGACGAGAATGCCTGGGAAAAGATGCTGGAGCGCGACGACATCGATGTCGTGTTCGTCGCCACTCCTTGGGAGTGGCACGTGCCGATGGCCCTCAAGGCCATGGAGAAGGGCAAGCACGCCTTCATCGAAGTCTCGCCTGCCGTCACGGTCGACCAGTGCTGGCAGCTCGTGGACATGGCGGAGAAGACCCAGCGCCACTGCTCGATCATTGAGAACTGCTGCTATGGTGACGAAGAACTGTTCGTGCTGAACCTCGCTCGCCAGGGCTTCTTCGGAGACCTCAAACACGCCGAGTGCGCCTACATCCACAACCTTGGCGGCGGCGTCCTCTGGAGCCTTGGTAGTGAAGGCGATTGGCGCCGCGACTACCATCGCTTCATGGATGGGAACCTCTACCCCACGCACGGCCTCGGCCCGGTGGCCCAGTACATGAATATCGGCCGCGGCGACGCCTTCAAGTTCGTGGTCTCCGTCTCGTCCCCGGAATTCAACCTCACCCAGTATCGCGATAAGCACCAGCCCAACAAAGGCCAACACAAGGACGAGAAGTTCGTCTGTGGCGATATGAACACCTCGATTATCAAGACGCAGCTCGGCCGGACGATTATGATCCAGCACGACGTCGTCAGCCCCCGTCCATACACGCGCATCAATGCGCTCTGCGGCACGCAGGCCACGTTCTTCGGCTACCCCGGTCGCCTCGCCGTCGATGCCGACAATAAGCACCCGATTCTCGACCCGAAGGAAAAGCGCAACAGCCACGAGTGGACCTACGAGAAGGAGAAACTCGCCAAATTCATGAAGGCCAACCAGCACCCGCTGATCACGAAGATTGGTGAGTTGGGTAAGAAGGTCGGCGGCCACGGCGGCATGGACTTCGTGATGGCCTATCGCATGCTGGATTGCGTGCGCCAGGGCATCACCCCGGACATGACCGTCTACGATGCGGCCGACTGGTCGAGCATCCTCGAGATCTCCGCCCGCTCCGTGAAGGAAGGCAGCATGCCCATCCAGTGCCCTGACTTCACGCGCGGCGACTGGAAGACCATCCCGCCCCTCGGCATCGTCTCGTAAGCGACGATCCAGTCCACCCACCAGACCCGGCCACTCGGCCGGGTCTTTTGTTTGCGGGTTGCCTGACGTTCCGCGGAGATAAAGACTGCGCGCATGGGCTCGCCTGCCGCACTTGCGACTTGGATCGCCGGTCTCACCACCTACTCAGGCGAGGAGACTGAGAGGGCCGCATGCGCCTTCGCCGCCCTACTGCCGCCCGACACCCTCTTGGCGCTCTCTGGCGACCTTGGCGCGGGTAAGACGACCTTCGTGCGGGGGTTGGTCAGCGGACTGGGCATCAAGGGAGATATCACGAGTCCCTCCTTCTCGCTGCTCAACGTCTACGAAGGCACCCGACAGGTGTTCCATGTCGATGCCTATCGCCTGACGCGCCCCGAGGGCTTTGATGATCTCCTAATCTGGGATCTGGCGAAATCACCTTGGAACGTGGTCGTGGAATGGCCGGAGAAAGTCGCGACGCGCCTCCCCTCAGGATACTGGCAAATGAAAACCGCCATCCAGGCGGATGGCGGTCATCGGTTTCAACTGACCCTCGCGGGCTAGCTTACTTGTCGAAGCGCTTGCGCTCGTTTTCCGTGAGGTGACGTTTGCGCATGCGGATGAAGTTGGGGGTGATTTCGACCATCTCGTCCGACTCGATGTACTCGAGGCAGGCCTCCAGCGACATCTGGCGCATCGGCTTGATCTTGGCCGCGTCGTCGGAACCGGAAGCACGCACGTTCGAAAGCTTCTTGTTGATGACGAGGTTGATCTCGAGGTCGTTATCTTTGCAATGCTCGCCGACAATCTGACCCATGTAGATTTCGTCGGTCGGCTTCACGAAGAAGTCACCACGGTCGTAGAGTCGGTCAAGGGAGTAGGCCGTGACGGCGCCTCCTTCTCCACCGATCATCACGCCGGCGGCGCGGTGAGGGGCTTCGCCGCGGACCGGCTCGTAACCAAGGAGATTGTGGTACATGACAGCTTCGCCACGCGTGGTGGTGAGCATCAGGGTACGCAGACCAAAGAGGGCGCGGGAAGGAACCTTGAATTCCATGTGGATCCAGCCGCTGGTGCCGGCCTTGGCATCCATCGAGCGGAGTTCGCCGCGGCGACCCAGCACGAGGGACATCACGTCGCTCTGCGAGGCTTCCGGGCAATCGACAGCCAGCGTTTCGACGGGCTCGCACTCGACGCCATCGATCTGCTTCATGATCACGGTGGGCTTACCCACGGAGAGTTCGTAGCCTTCGCGGCGCATCGTCTCAATCAGGACGCCGAGGTGCATCAAGCCGCGCCCCGAGACCTTCCAAGAGTCATCACCGGCGACGCGGTCAACCCGGAGAGCCACGTTCTTTTCGAGTTCCTTGATGAGGCGCTCGCCGACCTGACGGCCGGTGACGAACTTACCATCGCGACCAGCGAAAGGAGAATCATTGACGCGGAAGGCCATGGTCACGGTGGGCTCGTCGACACTGACGGGCGGCATGGGACGGGGGTCCTCCTGGTCGGTGATGGTCGCACCGATCTCAACGTGGTCGAGGCCGATGACGGCGCAGATGTCGCCGGCAGAGACTTCCTGAGCCTTAACGCGGCCGAGGGCTTCGAAGACTTCGACTTCGAGGACGCGCTGCTTGAACTGTTCACCATTACGGGTGACCATCATGACAGGCATGCCGGGGGCGATCTTACCCGCGGTGACGCGACCGACGGCGATACGACCAACGTAGTCGGAGTAAAGCATGGCCGTCACCATGATCTGAAGCGGGTTAGCGAGAGCCTCGGCGCGGGACTTGAAGCCGGCAGCGGCGCCACGGGACGAACCCTCGGCGTAGGGCTCAGGGATCTTGTCGACGATGGTGTAGAAGAGGTCCATCAGGTCCTTCGGGCGCTGGCCTTCCACGGTCTTGGCGCGATCGAGGGTACCCCAGCCTTCGCGGCCGGAAGCGTAGATGATCGGGAAGTCGAGGGCGGACTCCGGAGCGTCGAGGGCGACGAGCAAATCAAAGACTTCGTCGACGACGGCGTCGGGGCGAGCGGAGGATTTGTCGATTTTGTTAATGACGACGATGGGCTTGAGGCCCAGAGCGAGAGCCTTCGAAAGCACGAAGCGGGTCTGAGGCATCGGACCTTCAAAAGAGTCGACGACGAGCAGACAGCCGTCGGCCATATTGAGCACGCGTTCGACTTCGCCGCCGAAGTCGGCGTGGCCCGGGGTGTCGATCAGGTTGATCTTATATTCCTTCTGATCGCGAGGGTCGGTCCACTTGATCGCGCAGTTCTTGGCGGTGATCGTGATGCCGCGTTCGCGCTCGAGGTCGCCCGAGTCCATGATCAGGCCGTGCTGGCCGCCAGCGAGCTTGTCGAGGTCCTCGGCCCGGAACATGCCGGACTGGTAAAGGAGACGGTCGGTCAGGGTCGTTTTGCCATGGTCAACGTGAGCAATGACTGCGATGTTGCGGAGATTCATCTGTAAAGGCCTTACGCATAGGAAAATCACCCCTTGTGCAAGGGGAATAAGGCGTCCCCGCCCACTTATTGAGGGTTTTAAGCCACCGGGCTGGGATAGGAGGCCTTAGGCCAGCCCATCCCGCACCAGCAGTGCCTCGGGATCGAGGTCCCTCCCCATGAAGTCCCGGAAGAGTTTCTCGGCCGGCTCGGAATTACCCTTGGCGAGCACTTTAGTCCGTAACTCCCGACCTACCAGGGGGTTCAGGACCCCCTCCTTCAGGAAACGGGTGAAAGCGTCGGCCTCGAGGGCCTCGGCCCATTTATAAGAATAATAGCCCGCAGCGTACCCGGTGGCCTCGGAAAAGAGGTGGTTGAAGCGGCGAGCCATGGCAGGCCCCCGACGGGTCGTCCGGGACTGCCACTCCGCGAAGTCCTCGTTCCAATGGGAATCTAGGTCGCGGCCCTTTAATTCCTCCGCGCGGATGTGCAGATCCAGGTCGAGCTTCGAAAACGCCAACTGGCGCATGCAGGTCGAGGCGGACCGGAAATTCGAAGAGGCGTCGAGTTTGGCAAGGAGATCCGAGGGGAGCGGTGCGCCCGTCTCGTGATGTCGGGCGAAGAGCGCCAGCGACTCCTCCTCCCAACACCAGTTTTCAAGAATCTGGGAGGGCAGCTCGACGAAGTCCCAAGCGACACGGACGCCGGAGAGAGACTCAACTTCGACTTCGCTAAGGAGGTGGTGCAGTAGGTGGCCGAACTCGTGGAAGACCGTGGTGACCTCGTCATGCGTCAGCAACGCAGGCTTACCCGCTACCGGGGGTGTGAAATTACCGCACATCAGGCCTAAGTGCGGGGCAAACGAGCCATCCGGGCGCGGGCCGCCAGTGCGGAAGAAATTCATCCACGCCCCACCCCGCTTGGATTCACGCGGGAACCAGTCGGTATAAAAAGAGCCCAGTAAGCGAGTACCTTCACGCACTTCATAGAAACGTACCTCCGAGTGCCAGACGTTAACCGGTGCACCTTCGACCCGCGGATCCGCGGCGCGCGCCAGCGTTTTCGCGCCAGATGCTTGATCAATAAAGACCGTATCACGGGCCACCACCTGAATGCCGAACAGGCCGCCAAACAGCGTGAACATGCCGGCAATGACGCCATCCACCTGAAACCACGGACGGAGGGCTTCATCGTCAAAGCCATGCAGCTCTCGGCGCATTTTCTCAGAGAAATAACCAAACTCCCAAGGATGCAGTGAGCGCAACTTATCGCCCACCTTCGCCGCGCGATACTGCTCTAACTCGACCCCTTCGGCCTGAAACTTCGGGCGGATGCGTTGGCCAATATCTTCGATGAATTTCAGCGCAGTCTCGCCGGTACGGGCCATCCGGCGAGCGGTGGTGAAATCTGCGAAGTGCTGCTTGCCCAGCAGGCGAGCCTTCTCGTGACGTAAAGCGAGGATCTCGCCGACGAGCGCGGTATTATCCCAGGCGTCCTTTAAGCCGACTTGGCCGAGACCTTCCCAGCACTGCCGGCGCAAATCCTCATCATCAGCATACTGCAGCACCGGGAAGACCGAGGGCGACTGCAGCGTGAAACGCCAAGCCTCCGGGCGGCTCTTGCTGGTCGCGGATTGCTTGGCGGCGGCAAGGGCGCTCGCCGGCAGACCAGCGAGGCGCTTTTCGTCATCAATAAAGAGTTCCCATGCGTTAGTGGAATCGAGAACGTTCTCGGAATACTTCTGGGTCTTCTCCGCGAGTGCCGCATTCAGCGCCGCGAGGCGCTCCTTGCCGGCAGCAGGAAGGTCCGCACCGTTCTCTTCGAAGTCAGCCATCGTCTCGACGAGGAAGCGGCGGCGCACGCCCGTGAGGGCCTGAGCATCGGCCGTGGCGGCATAGGCCTTGAACACAGCCCAGAGTTCCGGATCCAGCGTCAACGAAGTGTAGAACGCCGTCACCTCGGGCATCATCGCATTATACGCCTTGCGCAGTTCAGGCGAGTTAAGCACCGAGTCGAGATGGGAGACCAGCCCCCACGCGCGGGAAAGTTCCTTCGTCGTCGCCTCGAAGCCCAGCAGCACCTTCGCATAGGTCAGGTCGGCCCCCTTCGTTAGTTTAAAGGTATCGACCGCGGCGCGGGCGCGGCGCAGGGCCTCACGGATATCGGGCTCGACGGCTGCCGCCTTCAGGCTGCTCCAGTCGAAAAGAAACTCGTCGGCAAGGAAAGGGTGCACGGCTCTACCGTGCTCCAAAGAGACCATGATTTCAAGGCTACCCTCTCAAAACCACCCCTGTCCTTACCGTTGGCTTGCGAAAATGACCCAAGGGACACACTTTGCGGCATGAGCAAGCTGGAGGCCATTCCTGTCACTTCGATTGAGGTCGTGCCCACCAAGGCCGGCGCCGTCGCGGTCTTCCTCGTGACACCGCTCAAGACCATGGTGATTCAGGTCGACCCAGGGGTCGGCGAAGCCCTGCAGGGTGCGTTGGCTGGCAAGATACCTGACCGCCCACAATCCCATGATCTCATGCTCCACCTCTTACTCGGCCTTGATGCCGCGGTGGTGCATATCGCGATCGTCGACGTCAAGGAAGGCGTCTTTTTTGCCCGCGTGTTGCTTGGTCAGGATGGACCGGTGGCCCGCAAGATTGCAGAAGTCGACGCCCGCCCCAGCGACGCCCTCGTCCTCGCCGTCAAAGCCAAGCGCCCGGTGTTCATCGCCAAGTCCGTGCTGGATGCGTGTGACGACATGACAGATACGCTCGCGCGCCTGCGCAAGCAGGCGTGAGCGGATCCCTGCCAGTCCCCTCGGTAATTGGCACGTGCCCCTCGGTGCTCGCACCGATGCAGGACGTCACCACGACTGGGTTCATGCGCGTCATCGGCCGCCGCGGGGCGCCCGATTGGTTTGTAACCGAATATTTCCGGGTGCACGAAACCTCGACGCTTGAGAAACATATCGTCGACTCGGTCGTCAACCATGGCACTGGCCGGCCGGTCTTTGCGCAACTTATCGGCGAGGATACGCCACACATGCTGCGCACCATCCGCGACCTGCGGCAGCTACCTATCGCTGGCATCGACCTTAACATGGGTTGCCCGGCCCCGAAGGTCTACCGGAAGAATGTCGGGGGCGGACTCCTCCGCGATCCGGCCAAGATCGATGAGCTTATCGGGGCGATGCGACAGGAGATTCCTGGCCTCTTCACCGTCAAGATGCGCATCGGCTTCGACAGCCAAGAGCGCTTGGACGAGATTCTCGCCATCATCGCCAAACATCAAGTGGACCTCCTTACGGTGCATGGTCGTACGGTCAAAGGCCTCTATTGGTCTGAAGTGGACTACATCGCCATCGCCAAGGCCGTGCAGTCCGTCCCCTGCCCCGTCATCGCCAATGGCGACGTCACTTCGGCCGCTAAAGCCCAACGCCTCATCAGCGAGACTAAGGCCCACGGCATGATGATGGGCCGGCACGCTATCCGGAATCCATGGATCTTTCGTCAGTGGCGCGAAGTCCAGCAGGGCGAGACGCCGTTCGCGCCCACGCTGGCCGACGTGCGGACCTATATCCAGGAGCTCGCGGAGGAATGCTGCGATGCCGCCAAGGCCACAGATAAGCAGGCGGGGCGACTGAAGAAGTTCCTCAACTTCATCGGCCTCGCGGTGGATACCGAAGGCAAGTTCCTCCATGACATGCGCCGGACCGAGAACCTCCCGGATCTTTTAAAGTGCTGCGACGCCCACCTACTTGGAGCCCGCGCCGACGAGATTTATCCAGATGAGCCACACCGCGGACTCATCGCCCGGCCCACGCGCGAGACCCAGCAAGGCTGCGCGCTCTGAGCCTCAACCCTCGCGCACACCGGCACGGAGGCGACGGTCACGGGCGAGCACGAAGAGTAGCGGACCGCCGATGACCAACAGGGACCAGAGCCCCAATACCAGCGCCCAGAACGTCCCGAGTCCGCAGAAGCAGGACTGCTTGCGGCGGAGCACGAAATACCAAGGGAGACAGAGGGCCATTCCCACCGCGGAGCCCGCGATGTTCTTGCCCACGAAGCGTTCCACCGCATCGGCCTGACCGCGCGAGCGGTGCAGCAGGATTGGCGTCCAGATCAGCCACGACACCACCCAAACGGCAAGGGCTCCAATAATGTAAGGCGAAGAGTCAAAACCCTTCGGGTCGGCCTTGGCCGAAAGAAAATCGACCGAAGCGAGTAGCGGAATTGCGATAAAAAGTCCGCCTAGGAAGGCGGCAGCGATGACGCGAGGTCCGAGCGGGGATTTCTCCCCGGGGACGGACGAGACCGGCAAAGGCAGTAGCAAAAGACAGGACTGCAGAAGCGCGAATACCCAGAGCAGCAGAATCCAAAACCAATCCTTGCCCGAGGCTTTGAAGACACCGACCCCGAGCAAATCTTTCAGGGTCAACGTGCCCAGGTCCCAACCAACCAAGGCCATGACCACCATCATGATAAAATTAAACGCGAAGGCCAGCAGCACGGAGAGGGCCAAGATGCGGACGAGGACGCGAGGCATAGGCGGGGTAAGGGAACAACCTAGCCGTCTAGGTAGATTTGACAACGAAAAGCCCCTTGGGACGCACCCTCCCAGCGGCCGCACCTTGACTCCCGCCGATTGCCGCTAAACTTAAGGGCATGATTAATCTCACCGAAGCCGCCGCCCAGCAGATCCGGGTGCTGCATCAGGCTCAGGCTAATCCTGAGTCCGTGCTTCGTGTGCTCGTCGAGACCGGTGGCTGCTCCGGCTTCGAGTACGGCATGTCTTTTGATGTCCGGAAGGCTGATGATTTGGAATTCGAGAGCCAGGGGCTCAAACTCCTCATCGACCCGACGAGCCACGCCTACCTTGACGGCTCGACGGTCCACTTCGATGATGGCCTCCACGGCAAGGGCTTCGAAGTCCGCAACCCCAATGCCACCAGCACTTGCGGCTGCGGCAAATCTTTCAGCTAAGACCATGAACAAACACCCCTGGATCATCGCCACCGGCGCCCTCATCATCGCCGCCCTCACCTACTCCCTTTACGCTGTCGCCGAAAAAACTCCGACCACAACCCCCGCTTCCGCCACCGAAACCAAGACCATGAAAGAAACCGACCCAAAAGCTAAGGGCCCTCAGGTGCTCATCACGCCCGACGATGGTAAGGGCGGCATCGGTAAACCGGTACTCGTAGACAAGGTCATCAAGACGGACGCCCAGTGGGCCGCCCAGCTCACGCCTGAGCAGTACCACGTGACGCGTGCCAAGGGCACGGAACGCCCCTTCTGCGGCACCCTGCTCGATAACCATAAGAATGGCACGTATCACTGCGTGTGCTGCGATCTCCCGCTCTTTTCTTCCGCTGCCAAGTTCAACTCAGGCACCGGCTGGCCGAGCTTCTTTAAGCCCGTCTCCAAGGAGAACGTCGCCACCCATGAGGACAACGCCTACGGCATGAAGCGCACGGAAATCCTTTGCGCCCGCTGCGACTGCCACCTTGGACACGTCTTCGAAGACGGCCCCGCCCCCACGGGCCTCCGCTTTTGCCTGAACTCCGAATCGCTTAAGTTCAAGGAACTCAAAGCGGCGAAGTAAACGCTCAGGCCATCTCGAGGCCGCGCATGGTGCTCTTCGATAAGGCGAATTCGCCGACCTCGATGCCCATGCGCTGCAGCATCGTGACGTAGAGATTACTCAGCGGATAGTTATTAAGCTTATCAAAAGCTAAGTGCTGACCGTGGCGGTAGCCGCCGCCTGCGATCATGGCGGGCAGATTGACGTTCGAGTGCGAATTCGCACTGCCCATCGGCGTACCATAAAGGACCTGGGTACGATCGAGCAGCGACTGCCCTTCCTCCTTGGTGCCTTCGAGGGCCGTCAGGAAATCATTGAGCGCACCGAACTGGGCCTCTTCCTTGGCCCGCAGCTCCGCGACGGCCTCCGGACGGTTACCGTGGTGCGTGATATTATGAATCACCGTGGTGTCGATGAAGAGTGAGATGATCCGGGTGGAGTCGGTCTCGATGGCCAGCTTCATCACGTCGAACATCAGGCGGGTCTTGGCGACGAACTCCTTCGTGTCATCGATATCATTCGGGGCGGTGGCACGCACGACCGGCTTGGGGCGATATTCCCATTCCTCGGAACTATGGAGACGCTTCTCAAGTTCGCGCACGGTGGTGTAATACTCATCCATGCGCTGTTGATCATTCTTGGAAAGAGTCCGGTTAAGACGCTGGGACTGGTCTCCTACGAAATCCAGCATACTGCGACCTTGGCGCAACGCCTCTACATTGGCCGCCACCTCACTGGCCTTGCCCTGCATAAAGAGCTTCTGGAAGAGCCGGCGGGGGCTCTTTTCAGCCGGGATGGGGGCACCGCTGCGGGTATAGCTCAGTGTCGGCGAGCCATCGCTGACCATAGCGAGCGGCAACGAAGGATAGCGCGTGGCGGAACCGATGTGCTCAGCGGCCAGCTGGTCTAAGGAGACCCAGTTACGGAAGCCGCCCCGATCAGGGTGCGGGGTGCCGGTCAGGAAGCATTTCTCGGCCGCATGGCCACCCGTCACGCCTGGCAGGCTCACGCCGGAGAAAACCGTCATACGACTGCGATGCGTCTCCAGTTTTTGAAGATAGGCCGGGAGGGCGAAATCGCGTCCGGCCTT
>CAIKRN010000060.1 GCA_903829855.1 uncultured Opitutia bacterium | reverse complement strand
TCCTGGTGCATGGAGCGGATGACGCACATTTCGTCCGCGACGCCCTGGAGCTTCGGGAAGATTTCGCTGATCTCGAGACCGGACTTGCCGGACTTCTTGAATTCAAACGGGGTCGGGAAGAGGACGCCGTTCATGCCAGCAGCCGACATCTCAGCGACGTCTTTCATCTTGGGCTTCGGATCGAAAGTATCGAGGTGCGAAGGCGCACCACCTGCGAAGATATGAATGACGTGCTTCGCCTTGGCGGCGAGCGGAGCCTTGCGAGGCTTCAGGTTGGCCATGACCTCGGCGTGAGCGTCGGTGACCATGTAGTCGGCAACCATGGTGCCGAAGGCGAGCGTTCCCATGCCGAGACCGGTCTGGCGGAGGAACTCACGACGTGAGTTGGGGGTCGGCACGTAATTGCCGCAGCTAGTGTCTTTCATTGGGGTTTTGGGTATGAGTGATTATAGGGGGGGTTAGTTCAAATATACAAACTCGTTCGAGCAAATCATTGACTGGGCCAACATGACCCAGGGGTTGGAGGGCTCTTTGCGTGAGACCATTTCGGTCTTATTAACGATTTTTCCACCTTTTACCTCAGTTTCGAGCTTAACCTCAGGCACGGCGACGGCGGCCGGCTGTAGGGGTTTGCCGGATGCAGCAATCGCAGCGGCACCCGCAGCCTTGGCTTTAGCCTTAATTTCCTTGGCCTTGGCGATGCGATCGACCTTGGCCGGCGAGGCAACTTGGGCGGGCTCATCGACATAGCCTGCGATACGGGCGACAAACTCACTGGCGATTTTCATTTCAGGTACCGTAGGCGAACGCTGGTACATGATGCGATAGAGCTGCGAGATGCGCTCGGAGTCGGAAGAAGCCTTTTGCAATTCTGGACGTGATGTGACGTTGCGGGCCACTTCGATGGCCAGCGGATTGTTCATGAAGAACAGGGCCTGCTGCGGCACGATGGTCGTGGAGCGCTTGGTGTTGGCCATATCGGGGTCAGCGAAGTCGAACTGCGACTGCAGCTCGCTCAAGCGATCGCGATCAATGAAGCCATAAATCGTGCGCCGATAGCTGTAAGGTTCGTCGGTGATGTTGACCGCGCGGCCACCGAGGGCGCGATCAAGCTTGCCGGAGAGAACGAGCATGGAGTCACGGATGCTCTCGAAGTCCAAGCGACGCAGGTTGGCGTGCCAGATGAACTTGTTACTGGAGTCCACCTTGAAGGGATCCACGGCACCCTTCTGGGCTACCTGGGGATTAGTATTGGGATTCGCGGACTGCCGGTAGGCGGCGGACAGCAGAATCTTCTTGTGCATCTTCTTAATCGACCAGCCATTCTCAACGAAGTTGGTGGCCATCCAGTCGAGCAACTCAGGGTGCGTTGGCTTTTCAGACATATTGCCCAAGTCGTCAGGCGTGGAGACAATACCCGCCCCAAAGTGGTGCAGCCACAGACGATTAACGAGGACGCGCGAGGTCAGCGGATTGGTGCGGCTGGCGATGGATAACGCGAGCTCGCGACGCCCACTACCTTCGTAGAAGGGGACGCGATCGGGGCCGGCTAAGATTTCCAAGAACTGGCGGGGCGTGACGGCACCGCGCTTATTTCGGTCGCCTCGGATGTAGACGTAACTGTCGCGAGGCTTCTCGTTGTCGGTGACGACCATCGCCATGCCGGGACCGCCCTTGTGGGTGATGTCGAGATCGTTGAGTTCCTTGAACTTGAAATACTTGGCAGGCTTATTGCCGTTACGGAAGGTCTGGCTCGGAGCGGCCTGCCAGGCTTCACAGAACGTGCGGGCCTCAGTGAGCAACTCGAGCGCCGGAACGGTGCTGAGGTCCTCAATGTTGGGCAGGGGCCAGGGGTAAGAGGCCAGCTGAGCCATGGCGGCATCATCCTTGTCGCCCTTACGGCCGGGCGTGGAACGGAGCTGAATGTGAGCCAAAATCTTGTCGTGGTTCTTCAACAGGACGGACTGGTAGGCCAAGGCGACTTCTTCGAGGGAGCGTGGCTTGAGCGTACGCAAAGCCTCGGCGATGATCGGGTTAACGGGATTCTTCTTGTCCGCGAGCGCTTCGGCAATGGCCGCAGGTGCATCCTTTTCAAAGGTCTTCTCATTCACGCGCTTGAGACGCGCCAGCGGGCCGGTAATCGGGGAATCCGCTCGCACCATGAAGGAGCCGTCGATTTCGCGATTTTCCTGCATGTCATACTTCTTCAAGATATCATAGCCAGCGGTGCTGCGGTAGCCTCCGACCATCGAAACCAAGGCACGAGGACCGAACTCCTTGTGGAGGGTGTTCAAGAGACCGGCGATATGCTTATAGTACCCGCGGCCGGTTTCATTGATGAGTTCAGCGTGCTTCTTCTCGAAGTCTGCGCGATAGGCGTTGGTGGGTGCATTCTTACCCTGAAGTAACGGATCACGAATAACCGGGTACTGCATGGGTTCGCCAATCGAAGAGAAGATCCCGTGCAGCGAATAGTAATCAGCGGCCGGGATGGGGTCGAACTTGTGATCGTGACAGCGGGCACAGGCGACCGTCAGCCCCAGGAAGCCCTTGGTGGTGGCGTCAATGCGCTCATCGATGGTGTCGTCCGCATTCTGGAAACGCTTGCCGAGTGTGATAAAACCAAGGGCCGCGAGACGGGGGTCATCCTTAGCCAAATCCGGCAGACGATCCGCCGCCAGCTGCTCGATGATGAACTGGTCGTAGGGCTTATCCGTATTGAACGCGTCGATAACGTAATCGCGATAAGTCCAAGAGCTTTCGAAGTTTTCGATGCCACCGTTGCGGCGTAGGCCCTTGGTGTCGGAGTAGCGAGCGGTATCGAGCCAGTGACGGGCCCAGCGCTCACCGTAGTGAGGCGAGGCGAGCAAGCGATCCACGGCACGCTCCACGACAGCGGTGGCGGCGCGGGAGGGCTGTCCGCTGCGCAGTGAAAGCACATCGCGGGCCACGGCGGTATCATATTCGCGACCGAAGCTTTCCACTTCCGAGTTCGTGGGTGGCAAACCAATCAAGTCGTAGTTAAGTCGACGGAGCAGCGCTTCGCCGTCGGCGGCCGGGCTGGGCTTTAATCCGAGCTGATCTAGCTTAGACATGACGAATGCATCAATCTCCGTCTGACACCAGCCGGGGAGGCTGAGCTTCGTCGGTACGGGGTATTCGCCAACGGGCTTGAACGCCCAATGGTCACGGGCTTTTTGAGAAAGGCCGGTAAGCTTCGCGCCGCCCGAACCAACCGGAGCAGGCGCCCCCATCTTCACCCATTCTTCGAGCACGGAAATCTGCTTGTCAGAAAGCTTGGCGCCTTCCTTGCGCGGAGGCATCGAAAGCTCTGGGTCGGTCTGATGCACCGCGACGAGGAGTAATGATTTCTTGAGGTCGCCCGGAACGACCGCTGGCCCCTGGTCGCCGCCGGACAGCAAACCCGCACGCGTATCCATGAGTAAGCCGCCCTTGGACACACCTTCCGCCGACGAGTGACACTTGTAGCAACGCTCGGTGAAAATCGGGCGAACGTTCTTTTCAAAGAACTCTAGGCCGGCGGGGTCCATCTTTTCCACAGGCTTCGCTTCGTCGGCGGCGCGCACAGCGGCACCACTCAGCACAGCGGTTAGAGTGAGAAAGCGAACGGCGTTAAGACGGAACTGCATAAAGAAATTGGTAGGGGAAGAACGGTTGTGGGGCACAACGACTGGGGTGGTCCTTCTGGTTATTAATTCTTGTTCAGACCTAGAAGATATCAACCAATTGATTGGTCATTTTTACCCTAAAACAGACGAAGCCGCCCCGATGGGGCGGCTTCGTTAAAAACGTGCTAAAATGCTTAGTTTACGTAGACAAACTCGTTCGACAGGATCAGGGCCTGAGCCAGCAACTCCATTGGGGTCAGCGGGTTACGAGAAATAAGCTCGCCCGTATTCCGCAGCATGCCTTCAGCGCCCGGTCCAGTGGTGGCAGCCATCATGGTCTCTTCGGCTCCCTCGGCCATAGCCGGGGCCGCGGCTTTACCCGCTGACTTGGTGTTATTAGCGACGACGCCCGTCTTGGGCTTGGTGCCCGCAGCCGTGGTCTTGGCTCCGGCAACCGTGGCCTTGGCAGCAGTCCGCAGGTTGGCGGTGGCCGCCTGCATCTTCTGCTTCGTTACGAATTCCTGAGCCATGCGAATCTCTGCCGTGGAAGGGCGGCGCTGGAAGAGCGAGCGGAACATGGCGACGATGCGTTGATCTTCGGACATCGCATTCACGACATCCTTACGCGCAGCCACGGCACGAGCGGCCTCGACGGACAAGGCGTTGTTCATGAAGAACAAGGCCTGCTGCGGCACGATGGTCGTGTTGCGCTTGGAGTTCGCCATATCAGGGTCGCTGTAATCGAACTGGGCGAGTGTGTCGCTGAGGCGACGACGATCGACGTAGCCATAGAGACTACGGCGATAGCTGAAAGGCTCTTCAGTGATATTCGCAGGCTGACCACCGACGGCCGGATTCATCCGGCCCGTGAGCAGAATCATGGAGTCGCGAATCGCCTCGAAATCAAGACGGCGAAGATTGGCGCGCCAGAGTAGACGATTGCTAGCATCGATCTTCAGCGGGTCCACCGCACCCTTCTTGACGACGAGGGCATTGACCGTGGGATTGGAGTCCAGGCGGTAGGCGTTACTCATGACAATCATGCGGTGGAGTCGCTTGATGGTCCAGCCGTTCTCCATGAAGTCAGCAGCGAGGTAATCGAGTAGTTCGGGGTGAGAAGGCTTCTCCGACATATTGCCCAGATCGTCCGGCGAGTTCACGAAGCCTTCGCCGAAGTGCTTCATCCAAATTCGATTCACGGCCACACGGGCGGTCATCGGGTTATCTTTGGAAACGATGGAGCGAGCGAACTCGAGGCGACCGCTGCCATCGACATAAGGGCGACGCTCACCGATGGTCAAAATATCGAGGAAGCGGCGCGGCACCATGGCGCCCCTCTTGTTCTTGTCGCCGCGAATGAAGACGTAGCTATCCTTCGGGGCTTCCGAATCCTGCACGGCCATCGCTTCTCCGGGCACGCCAGGGTGGGAGAGGCGCAGCTCATTAATCTGCGTGTGGCGGAAGTAAGCGACTGGGGCACGATTACCAATGCCGCCGTAGACAGGGCGATTCTGCCAGTCGGCACAGAACTTGCGCGTGCTGAAGAGGGAAATCATCTCTTCGTTATCGACGATCTCGTCGTAACTAGGAATAGCCCACGGATACGTGGTCATCTGGGCGATGGCCGGAGAGGTCTTCTTCCAACCGTCACCTGGCTTGGCCAGCGCCGCAAGGTGGGCGAGAATAGCCGCCTTGTTGTCGTTGTACGCCTTCTGGTAGGCAGCGGCGACATCATCAAGCTTCTTGGGCTTCAAGCCCCGGAGGGCGGCCGCGATGATGGGATTGACCGGGTGCTCCGTGTCATTGAGGGCTTCATCGATCACCGCCTGCGCACGCTCCGCGAAGTAAACAACCGGAACTTCGGCGGCATGGGCGAACGGGCCGGTGATAGGAGAGTCCTTCTGGACACGCATCGCGGCAAAATCCGTCATGCTCTGGAGGTCGATCTTGTACCGCTCAGAATAGTCACCCGCTTCGGAGGAGCCACCGCGCACGGTAGCCAACATCAAGCGCCCAGCCATCTCGTGGTCATAGCGAGCACGGGTCTCGCGCATATACTTAAAAAAGCCTGCCACTTGCTCATCCTGCAGCATCGCGAGTCGCTTCTGGAAGTCAGCCCGGGCGGCCGCACCCTTGCCGGTGGCACCGATGGTAGGGTGTTGCAGCGGCTCAACGATGGAGGCGAAAATGCCGTGTAGAGAATAGTAATCCGCAGTCGGGATTGGGTCGAACTTATGGTCGTGACAGCGGGCGCAAGAGACGGTCAAGCCGATGAATGCCTTGGTCGCGGTGTCGATGCGCTCATCAATCGTGTCATGCACATCGTCGAAACGCTTCCCAACCGTGATGAAGCCGAGGGCAGCGAGACGCGCATCATCGGGGGCGATATCTGGAAGGCGATCCGCCGCGAGCTGCTCGAGCACGAACTTATCGTAAGGCTTATCGTCGTTGAATGCGTTGATGACGTAATCCCGGTAGGTCCAGGCGTAGGCGTAGCGGTAATCGCGGAACAGGCTGTCCCCTTGATCGACCTGGAGGCCGCGGGTATCCGAGTAGCGAGCGGTATCCAGCCAGTGGCGAGCCCAGCGCTCGCCGTAGTGCGGCGAGGCCAGAAGGAAGTCGACCTGCTTGGCGACGACGGTCTCGACATTATTGGCCGGGCGACCTGCCCGATTGGCGATAGCGTCAGAGGCAACTCCGGCTTCATAGGCCTTGATGAAACCCTCGACCTGCTCGGAGGTCGGAGGAAGGCCGATTAAATCGTAGGAAAGGCGGCGGAGGAAAGACTCCGGATCAGCGACGGGGTTCGGCACGAGACCCTTCTCTTCCAGCTTGGCTAGAACGAAGGCATCAATCGGATTCTTGACCCAATCCTTATTCTTCACGGTCGGCACGGCGGCCTTCTTGACCGGCTGGAAAGCCCAATGTTGACGGGCCTTACCGGTGAGTCCGGTCAACTTGGCGGCGCCACCTGCGGGCATCGGCGCACCCATCTTCACCCACTCCTCGAGGATGGCAATTTTGTCGTCGGGCAACTTGCCGCCGGACTTCTTTGGGGGCATGGCGAATTCTGGGTCCGTATAGCGGACCGCTTTAACTAACAAAGATTTCTCGAGATTCCCGGGGACCACCGAGGGACCTTCGTCGCCGCCCTTGTAAGCGCCATCACGCGAGTCGAGAATCAACCCACCCTTGGAGGAACCCTTGTCGGCCGAGTGGCATTCGAAACAGCGATCAGCGAGAATCGGGCGAACGTTCTTCTCGAAGAACTCCAACCCTTCCTTGGAGGCGACGGGCTCATCGGCGGCATGGACGAACGCGGTGGCCAACAGCGTGGCGAGGATGGCGGTTTGTCGGAACGGCTTCATGGTAAAAATATTGGGGGTAGTTAGGGGCGGGTATAGTTACCCCACTACAAGCACAGGGCATGCGTAAAATCTACCCCCAAGGTGCCAAGAATCAAGCGACACTTATCCTATAACATTGATAAAATCACCCTAGGCAGAACGCTTACCACGACCCACCGGCCCGATGCGTATCTTAATCGCCAATGACAAATTCAAGGGCTCTCTCGGGGCCGGGGTGGTCGCTGGTCACATTAAAAATGGGCTGAAATCGCTCAATATTGAGACTGAAATCGACATTTGCCCGATCGCCGATGGAGGCGAAGGCACCACGGAAGCGGTGACCGCGGCCCTGCATGGCCAAATCATCCTGGTTGAAACGGTTGATGCCCAAGGGCGGCCGATTAAGGCGGCCATGGGATGGCTTCCGGAGACGCGGACAGCCGTCCTGGAAATGAGCGCGGCTAGCGGGATATCACTGGTGGCCGAATTAAAACTTAACCCACTTACAGCCAATACTTTAGGTACAGGAATCCTCTTAAAAAAGGCCGCCCAGCTGGGTGCCCTTAAAGTCCTTATAGGCATTGGAGGCAGTGCCACCAACGATGGGGGTCTGGGTGTCGCCCTAGCCCTTGGTTTCCGCTTTAGCCGACAGGCGCAGCCGTTTATCCCAACAATGGAAACGCTCCTGGAAGCTGACCAGGTCGCCCCACCCCTCCAGCCGTGGGCCGCCGAGGTCGTCGTGGCCTGCGACGTCGACAACCCGCTGCTCGGCCCCCGGGGAGCCACCCGCATCTATGGCCCCCAGAAAGGCGTTACCGACTTCGCTTGGTTTGAACGCCGACTCGAACACCTCGCGGACCTCGTGAAAAGAGATCTGGGGCGCGACCCGCGCGACATGCCGGGAGCCGGCGCCGCGGGCGGCCTCGGTTTCGGGCTGATGGCTTTCACGGATGGCCGACTCACCAGCGGGTTCGAAATTGTCGCCAAACATATCGGACTCGAGGCACGCATCGCTGCCGCCGACGTGATTATCACCGGCGAAGGACGACTCGATGCCCAAAGCCTGCAGGGGAAAGGTCCCGTGGGTGTGGCTGATATGGCCCGCCGGCTTGGCAAAAAGATCGTCGGCCTCGCGGGCTCAATCGATGACTCCCCTGCCCTGCGCACGCGCTTCGACTTACTCATCGGTATCAAGCCCCCGGAGATGCCCTTGGTGGAAGCCATGCAACGCACGGGCGAACTTATTGAAGTCGCCATCACCCGCGAAGCCGCTGCACTCCGGCAACTAACCGCGCTCAGCTAAAGATCGGAGCGGGCACGCCCTTGCCGTCCACGGTCGCATAAAACGGGCGACCTTCGATGTCGTAAGCGGTCTTCGGGCTGATGCCCATCGCATGGAAAATCGTAGCGTGCATATCCGAGACGGAGACGGGGTTCTTGATGGCGACTAACGGCCGCTCATCCGCCGTCGCACCGTAAATTTGGCCGCGCTTCACGCCGCCGCCAAACATCACGACACTCGTCCCGCCGGTGAAGTGGCGGTGCAGCCCATAGTGATCAGGGCTCTCCATGGTCTTACCCTTATTAAAAGCCTGGTCGCCAGCCTTGGAGCCGGGCCGACCTTCAATCATCGCATCGCGACTGAACTCGCTCGCGATGATGACGAGCGTCCGATCCAACAGTCCACGCTGCTCGAGGTCACGAATCAGGCGCGCGATTGGGCGATCAATCTCCGCATGCATCTTGGCCACCGTCTCATGCCCCTTACCATGGGTATCCCACTGGAAGAACGGCACGTACTCGGTGGTGACCTCGACAAAGCGGGCCCCATTCTCGACGAGACGACGCGCCAATAAACAGCCACGACCAAAGCGGCCGGTGTCATAATCCTGCTGCACCTCCTTGCTTTCGAGAGAGATATCGAAGGCGGAACGTTCTTTCGCGCTCAGGAGACGGTAGGCATTATCCATGGCCCGCAACATCGACTGCTGCTGGTAGTCACTGAGCATATCGCGATTCGCCGAGGCATCCACCAGCCGGCGGAATTCGCGGTCGCGATTGACGAACCGAGACGCGTCCATGCCTTTGGGCGGACGGACCGCGGCCGCAGCCTCTTCCGGGAAAGGTAGGTTCATCGGGCCAAATTCGCCGCCAAAGAAACCAGCCGTGGTGAAGGCCTTAAGCTCTTCGCTCTCGCCCACTCCCTCCAGCCGCTGGCCAATATTAATAAAAGCGGGCATGACCGGATTGCGCGGGCCGAGTACGCGGGCCATCCAGGCGCCGATATGCGGACAAGCGACCGTCTGCGGCGGTACGTAGCCAGTATGCCAGTGGAATTGGTGGCGGGAGTGCAGGATGCTCCCTAGGTCAGGCTGCACCGCCGAGCGAATCAGCGTGCCCCGGTCCATTACGCCCGCGATGTTTTCAAGCCCTTCACAAATTCGCATACCGTCAACCGCCGTCGGAATCGACGGGAACGTACTCAGTAAGCGCTCATACGATAACCCCTTCTCGTACGGCACATAGCGCTTCGGGTCAAAGGTCTCCGGAGCGGCCATACCACCCGCCAGCCAAATCAGGATACAAGCGTCCGCCTTCGCCTTCGGTTGAATCAGTTTTTCTTCCGCGGCTAGGGCCCGTGGAGCGCCCATGGACAAGGTGGCCGCGCCGGCTGCGGCCAGCATCCGCAGAAACTCGCGCCGGGCGAGCGGCTCGGGCAAGGAGGGATCCAGGGGGAGCGAGGTATTCATAGTTCAGCGAATGGTTTGGAATTCTGGGAGCATGCAGACGACCCAGAGCAAATCAGCGACGCCTTGCTCGGAGAGTTCTGGGCCGACGATGCCGAGGGCGACCTTCAACTCGGCCGCCGAGGGATCGCGACTCAGGGAAGAAAGGTAAAGCCAGTGGACCAGCTGTTCGGACGAGGCCCACTTACGCTTACGCAATAAAGCAGCGGCCCCATTGCCGAGCAGATTAGCCAGCGCCTGGCCGTTCGAAAGATCGATAGCCTCCAACGTGCTCAATTCATTCGGTCGCTCCGAAACGATCTGTTCGCGATTAGGACGACCTAAGGCTCGCTGAAGCATATCCGATTTCATCAAACTCGCCCGAGCTGGCATGTTGCTCGCGCCGCCCAAACCAGCGAGCATCTGTGACATCCGCACCTCGGCCTTCTTCCACACCGTGAGAACGGAAACCGGGGCGACGGGGCGCCAGACAATGGGATTAGGCTCTTTTCCGGCCTTCGCCGCCGGGAACTGACCACGGGAATTAGGCAAGGCCGCTGACCATTCCCAGGAATTATCCGTGGCGACTTTCACGCGGGCGCCACCCTTCATTTCAATATTCGCCTGGAACCAGAGGGCGGCGGGATTCGGCACATTGCCCGCGTTTCGTCCGATGAGCAGAATCTGATTCTTCCCGCCGTGGAGTAACCCCCCGATATCATAAGTCTCGGGCGTTTCCCAATCGGCACCCGCCCCAATCCTGACGCCATTAACCCAAAGTTCAAAAGCATTGTCGCACGTCACCGTGCAGATCGCCAACTCCACTGTACCCTCAAGTGTGAACTCTTTATGGAAAGCCCGGGCCTCGCCCACGGCGGGCAATCGACCACCGCCCAAATCGTTAGACCAAATTGGCACTGCTAATAACGGCTCAACCGTAACCGCGGGCTTCACCACGCCAGCGGCCGGGGCTAAACGTGGCACGCGTAACTCCACCTTGCCCGGCACGGTGGCCGTAATCTTCCAGAGCGCATCGACAAACTGTTCCGCCGTCAGCCGCTTGGTGCGCGGACCACGATAAACATAACCCTTATCTTCAGCCCCCTGAGCTAAGACCTCAGGGGCGGACTGATAAGCCTGCGAAGTAGCGATGAATTCCAATACCGCCTTCAAGTCGTACTTAGAGGCGACCAGTTGATTGGCGAGCACGTCCAGCAAATCCTGATTCCAAGGCTCCGTCTGCATGGCATCGACGGGATGCACGATACCCCGCCCCATCAGACGATGCCAAAGTCGGTTGACGATGGTACGCTGAAACCGGCCGTTCTCCGGATGCGTAATCAGGCTAGCGAGCTGGCTGAGTCTTTCGTTGCGTGGTTTCGTGCCATCAACCTGTCCCAGCTCGGGAAACGGCCAAGCCGCCACGGCCGGACGCCCGGTCGGAATATCGCAGCGCACGAGCTCCATCGGATGGTCGGAGTAGATGGCCGCAAGGCCATAGGCATCCTTCAACTTCCAGCGGTCAACGAAACTGTCGTGGCAGGAAGCACACTTCATGTTGATGCCGAGAAAAGTCTGCGAGACGCTCTGCGAAAACTGTAGCTCGGGAACCTGCGCGGCGCTCACGGCCCCGCGCCAAATGATGCCCTTGGCGAAGCCTTCGCTGTCCGAGGAGGGCGCAATCAACTCACGGGCAAACTGGTCGTAGGGCTTGTTGGCGAGCAGCGAAACGTAGAGCCAACCGGAGATTTGCTTACGGCCCCCGTCGATATAACCAGTCCCCGCATAATCATTGCGGAGAAGGTCATTCCAAAAGGCCATCCAGTGATCCGCGTAATCCACATTGCGTGCCAATAAAGAGCGCACCAGCAGGGCCCGCTTATCAGGCCGGGCATCCGCCAGGAAAGCCTTCACTTCTAGTTCCGTCGGGAGCAGGCCGATGAGATCCAAGTGGGCCCGACGCAAAAAAGCCGCGTCGGTAGCGGCCGACGGTAACGGCAGTTTTCGTTGAGCAAGCCATCCATCCAGCACCCGGTCCAGCGGGTGAGTGCGGCCATCCACGGCCGCGGGTAGCACGGGCGTGCGCGGACGAAGCAGCGGCTCATAGGCCGGCTTCTTGAAAGCGAAGCCTTCAGTCCAGCGCGCACCCTGCTCCACCCAGGAACGTAAAATTCCGGCCTCGGCCGGAGTTAGTCGGTCGCCCTTCGGGGGCATCCGTACATCCGGGTCGGCGCTCGCAATCGCCTCGAGTAATTTACTTTTGGTGATTTGGCCAGGCGTCAGCACAACCCCATTCTCACTGCCTTCCAGCAGCGAGGCTCGCGTATTCATCGAAAGCCCGCCCTTCCTT
Organism: uncultured Opitutia bacterium; assembly: GCA_903829855.1. Classification (GTDB taxonomy): domain Bacteria; phylum Verrucomicrobiota; class Verrucomicrobiia; order Opitutales; family UBA953; genus UBA953. The sequence goes on along the minus strand of CAIKRN010000060.1, from coordinate 7,952 downwards.
TTGTCCCCCGCGTGGCATTCGGCACAATGCTTACGCAGGATCGGCACGACCTCGTGCGAGAAATCAACTTGGACCGCGGCGACCACCGAAGTCGTTGCAGCGAAGGCGAGCAATACAGCCGGAATCCGGTGCATAATTCCAGCAGGCGTCATGGCTTAGCGGGCGAACAAAATACAACACGAAGAACCTGCCGTCACCGATTGCATCGTGTCCGTGAGTTTACCCGTCTCAGGGTCGACGCGATAAGCGTTGATCGTGCCAGATTTTTGGCCGGCACAGACGAGCCAGCGTCCATCATGGCTCAAGCCAAAGCCTCGAGGCGTGGCGGGCACTTTAAGCATATGCTGAATGAGCGACAGCTGACCGTTAGGGCCGATGGCATAAACCGCCAGTGAATCATGGCCGCGATTGGAGACGTAAAGTGCCTTGGCGTTAGGCAGGCAGAAGATTTCGGCCGTCGAGGCTCCCGCGGCCGAGGCACCCGTCGGTAGCGTGGGCAAAGTCTGAATTTCTTTGAGCACACCCTTATCGGCATCGAGGGCAAAAGCACTCACCGTGAGGGCCATTTCATTGCAGGCGTAGGCGAAACCACCGCGGGGATGGAAAGCGAAGTGTCGCGGCCCGCTACCCGGAGCAACCCGGCCAGACTTAGGCTCATTGAGGGTCAACGTTCCCTTCGCGGCGTCCAAACGATAGATAAAAATATCATCCGTCCCGAGGTCAGGGACATAAGCGAATTTGCCAGCCGCATCGGGGTAGATGCCGTGGGCATGCGGGGCAGCCTGACGCTTGGCGTCGGGCCCAGAACCGACATGCTGATTAAAACCGATGGCGGCGGCCAATGAGCCATCCGCCTTGATCGGCAGGCTGGCGACTGAGCCAGAGACGTAATTCGCCGCGAGAAGATGACGGCCCGACGGATCAACTGCGAGGTGTGTGGCACCCTTGCCAAGGGTGTTCTCCGCATTCAATAACGTCGCCCTACCCTCAGTGCTGAGCGCATAGGCGGCCACCCCGCCGCCCGCGACTTCGGAGGTGGCGTAGAGAATCTTCGCGTCTTTGCCTTGGGCGAGATAGGAAGCCCCTTTGGCGGCCACCATCAAGGTGGGCTCCGAAAGCTTGCCCGTCTCCGAGTCGATTGTACCCCGCAGGATGCCTTTGGCCTGACCACCCGAAGTGCCAATATAGTACGTAAGTTCAGTGGCACCTGCGAGAGGGACCAGGGAAAGCATGGCGAGCAAGCGGAGGGTGTGACGCATTGTTGGGGGTAAGTGGGGTTAAGAAGCCCCCGCGAAGGGGGCAACCCCTATGACTCGAAACGGGCTGGGGCGTTCCTACTATTTTTGTTATCAATCCTGACGGATGGCACCCCTTTGACAAAAAAACCCGGGCCGGCATAATGGGCGACCCCCTCGCCGAGAATCGGGTGCTGGCGGCCCAGCGCCCACCCCCGCCTTAAAATATAATACGTTTTTATTGCTTTGTCCTAGAATGACTTAGGCAAACACGTGGCCCAAAATACCCTTTTTGAGCCCTATATATAGAGGCCCCTCACATTTTCCACATGACCATCAACCTAATCCCCCATACCCCCCGCCCACACTCCAGCACCCTCCTCTCCTCCCTCCGCTCGGATTTGCCCGACCTGGGCCGTCTCAGCTTCAGCCGCGTCGACGCGGAAGCGATCCTCGGTCAGGCCGAAATCGACGTCACGGTTAACGAAGGCGGCGATGCGCTCACGCGGTACCTAGACCAGGCCAGCCGGTGGCCTCGCCTCGAAGCCGCAGATGAACTCCAACTCGGCCGTACAATCAAGGCGGGCACGGACGCCCAAGGAAACCTGAACGCCGCCGCCCAGATTGCCTTCGATAGGCTCGTGTGCGCGAATCTCCGTCTCGCCTACCACGCCGCCAGCCAGACCCATGTGAAGCGCGACGAACTCATGGAGCTGATTAATGCGGGCAACCTCGCCCTCCTTACAGCCGCCCGACAATTCGATGCTGAACTCGGCAATCGCTTCAGTACCTATGCCTATTGGGGCATCCGCAGCGCCGTCCTGGGCGAATTAAATTTCCTCCGCCGCACGGTGCGCCTGCCGCGCAACGTCCACGAGCAATTGTCCAAGATGCGCAAGACGACGGAACGGCTGCGCCAAGAGAAAAACGCCCTGCCGTCCGACGCGGAACTCGCCCAAGCCCTCGGCTGCTCGCGGGAGAAACTCACCGAGCTTCAGTGCCTACAACAGTCTGGCCAGTCCCTGGATGCGCCGATCGGCGCAGAAGACAGCGACCTCACCTTCGGCGATCGCCTAGAGGATGAGGACGCCCTCAACCCCGCCCTCGCCGCGTTGTTCGCGGATGACTCCGCGCTACTATACAAGCTCTTGTCCGGCCTGACCGAACGGGAACAAGATGTCATTCGCCGCCGCCACGGGCTGAACGGCGAAATTGAGACCCTGGATGCGATTGGCCGACAGCAGGGCGTCTCCCGCGAACGCATTCGCCAAATCGAGGAAATTGCCATGCGCAAGCTCCGCCTTGCCGCTCGCGAGCAGCAAGGTCTTGTGTCACCCGCCGATACGGACAAAATGGCGGCGTGAACCTTCGCTCCAGCCTTGCGCTCGCCACCCTGCTGACCTTGGCGAGCCAGGGCGGGGCGCAGGAACGCGAGCCCTTCGAGGAACCGCCGATCAACTACACGGCAACGCAGCCGCATGACCGGGTCACGCGGATTAACGATGCCTTCCGCCAGCAGGCCGATGCCATTCGCAGCCTGCCCGCCAAGAAGCGTCTCCGCTGGCTACTCGAACAGCTGGACGTGCCCATCGAGTCCCAGCTACTCGTCTTCAGCAAAACCAGCCTGCAACGGAATTTAATCTCTCCGGAGACACCGCGCGCGCTCTTCTTCTCCGATGAAGCGTATGTCGGCTGGGCGGCGGGCGGCGGCTTTGAGGTAACCGTCTTCGACGCGAACCTTGGGACCACTTTCTACCTCTTAGATCAGCACGAGAGCGGGCCCACCCCGCTCCTTGCCCGCAGTGGTGAATGCCTGCTCTGCCACACCCGCCACGACCACACCCCTTCGCTGCGCACGCGCTCCGTCTTCCCCGATGCTAACGGCGAGCCATTAAGTGGCTCCGGCGGCTCTAATATTGAGCCCTCGACGCCACTCGCTGAACGCTGGGGCGGCTGGTATGTCACCGGTGCCGAAGGCACGCTCCGGCATCGCGGCAACAGCATAGGGAAATCCATCGACGACTTCGAAGGACCTACCGCCAAAATGGGCAAGACGCTCACGTCCCTGAAAGACCTCGTGGATACGCACCGATATCCACTGAACACCAGCGACATTGTCCCGCTCCTGATGCACGACCATCAGGTCCACGTCCACAATGTCCTAGCCACCGCGAACCAAGACGCCCGCATCGCCCTTTATCGCTGGCCGGCCATGCGCGAGATTCTCGGACTGCCCTTAGATGCGCCACCCTCCGGCTCCTGTCTGGTCGTCTTCAACAGCCAGGCAGATAAAGTCATCGAGGCCCTCCTCTGCAAAGACGAGGCCGCCTTCCCCGCCGAAGGCATCCACGGCGACGGCGTCTTTGAAAAGGCCTACGCCCGCACCCGTAAGCCCGATGCCAAGAATCGCTCCCTGCGCGACCTAGATCTAGCGACGAGGATTTTTCGCTATCGCTGTAGCCCGTTGATTTATTCGCAGAGCTTTGCGACGCTCCCCAAGCCACTCCGCGAGATCATCCTACTCAAACTCTCCGCCGGCCTGCGGGCCTTCCCGCCTTCACAGAATTTCGCGCACCTCGCGGAAGCCGAGCGCGCCACCATCCACGAAATCCTGACCGCGACGATGCCCGACCTGCCGGCGCGCTGGGGCAAATAGGCTTTGGGCACAAAAAAGGCCGACCCCCGAGAGGGCCGACCTTTGTGTCAGCTATCCCGCCTTTTACTTGGCGAGAGAAGCCAGCTTGTCGCGGATGGCGTCAGCTTCGACCTTGTAGCTGGCAGCGTTGAGGTGCAACAGGTCAGGCATGACGGACTTCTCGAGGGTGCCATCCGCCGTGAGGAACTTGGCACCGATATCAAAGAAGTGCACCTTCTTACCGTCATCGAACTTGGCGATGATGTCGTTAACCTTCTGGTTCTTCACGCGAGGAGCATCCGTCAACTTGGCGGCGCGAGGGAAGACCGCGAGGAGCAGCACCTTGGTGTCAGGCGAGCGCTTCTGGATGGCGTCGATGATTTTCTGGATACCATTGGCAATCAGTTCGGGGGTGTGTGCGGGGTTGCCGACGTTGTTGGTGCCGATCATGAGCACGACCACCTTCGGCTTGATGCCTTCGAATTCGCCGTTCTCGACGCGCCAGAGGACGTGCTGGACCTGGTCACCACCGATGCCGAAGTTAGCGGCCTTGTACTGGCCGTATTCCTTTTCAAAGAGAGCCTTCTGGCCACCCCAACCTGCGGTAATCGAGTCACCGAGGAAGACGACCTGTGCTTCGCCCTTCTTGGCAATGGCCACAAAAGCGTCATGCTGCTTGGCGAAGCCGACTTGGATTTCGCCGGTCTTGCCGTCGAACTTGGGAGCGGCGACGTCAGGCTGCTGGGGCGCCAACTTTACAGCCGGGGCGGCGTCTTTCTTGGGGGCGTCTTTCTTGGTTTCCTGAGCGACGACATTAGCGGCGCCGAGCAAGGAAAGCCCAAGGAGGAGGGATAGGGTGCGTTTCATGGGGGATGTGCGGGGGTGTTCATTTCGTCCTCGGACTGGCCTCTGTCAATGCCGACCGCACGATGCTTGCCCCGAAGGGGCCCGGGAGGATAAGAAGAGCTATGAGCAAACCGCTTCGTTTCGTGACCAAGGCCGACGCCCTCAAAGAAGAATATAAAGGGCGGACCAATTACTGGCTGACCAAGCCGGAGCTCACGGGAGCCAAGGATTTGCAGGTCTGCGAAGCCACCCTGCCCCCGGGCGAAGGTCACGCCTTCCACACCCATCCGGAACTCGAAGAGATGATTTACGTGCTAGCCGGCGAAGTGGAGCAATGGGTCGAGCAAGAAAAGCGCATCCTCAAGCCCGGCGATGCGGCGCACATCCCCGCGGGCATCGTACACGCCACCTTCAATTCTTCCGCAGCCGATGCGACCATCCTGGCCATCCTCTCACCCGGTGCGAGCAAAGGGCCGTTCATGGTAGACGTCAGCGGCGAGTCGCCCTGGGACAAAATCCGCGGCCGCTAAAGCGCAGCTTATTTCACTTCCTGGATGCGCACATGGCGGTACCAGACGCGCTTGGCCTCATCTTGAAATCCGATGTGCCCCTCTGCCGGGCGATCCTTCATCGGCGATGAGTCGAGATCGAGCACGATGGTGCGCTCGCCATTGAAATCTACCGTGAGGTGACGTTGCTTAAGCGTAAGGGTGTAGTGATTCCATTCACCCGGAGCCTTCACCATATTCTTCGAGGGAGCCATGGCGCGGATGATGCCGCCGCAATCGTGATTGCCCGGCTTAGCGAGACCAAAGGTATCGAGGATTTGGAGCTCAATGCCTTTAGCCACCGGATCCAGCGGGTCGGCCACACAAAAGAAGACGCCCGAGTTACCGGTCGGCTCGATCTTAAATTCCAAATCGAGGACGTAATCCCGGTACTTTCGCTCTGTGAAAATATAAGCGTCGTAGCGCTGCCAGCCGGTTTCGCCTGGGCGGGGTTTGAGGGTCACGGTGCCATCTGGGTCGTAAACCCAGTTACCCTTCGTCTTCCAGCCAGTCAGGTCCTTGCCATTAAAGAGCGTCACAAAACCGGGGGCGTCAGCCGCGGGGTGGGCAACCGCCGGGACCACGGGGCTCACCGGGAAATCGTTTTTGGCGGCCAGGATAGCCAGCGGGGCCATCAGACAGGCGATTAGGAGGGAGCGGGGCATGGCACTTGGTAGCCCCCGGCGCGGCGGAAGGCGAGACCGCATCCGCTTCTTATAGGACGAAAAATGAAGGGGGCCGTAAGTAGTTTCCACTCGCAAGCCGCCCGCCGCCCCGACAAATCTGCACCTAGGTCGTCACCCGCGGCCGCACCCCTATAATAATCCTATGAACTGCGTGAAGAAACTCACGGCGGCGCTCCTGCTGTCCTCCCCCCTCCTCGCCCATGCCGGCGAATCGGATATCAAGATTCCGGACCTAGGCACGGTCTCCTTCCTGAATGGTGCCCTCAGCGGCACCCAGGTCCTCTGGATTGGCCTCATCGTGTGTGCGCTCGGCGTGGCTTACGGCTGGTGGCAGTATGTCCAGACACGCGCCCTGCCGGTGCATCGAGCGATGGCCGACGTTTCCCAATTAATCTGGGAAACCTGCAAGACCTACCTCTGGCAGCAAGGCAAGTTCCTCGCCGCCCTCTGGGTCCTGATTGCCGCCTGTATGATTTATTATTTCGGGGCACTTGAACATAAGTCGGTCGGCAACATCGGCATGATTCTCGCCACCTCCGTCCTCGGCATCCTCGGTAGCTACGGCGTCGCTTGGTTCGGCATTCGCATCAACACGGTCGCCAATTCCCGCGCTGCCTTCGCCTCCCTCCAGGGTAACCCGCTCGCCACACTCCTCATCCCGCTTAAGTCGGGCATGAGCGTCGGGCTAGTCCTCGTCGCCATCGAACTCTTCTTCATGATTTGCATCCTGGCGTTCCTCCCTAAGGAACTCGCCGGACCCTGCTTCATCGGCTTCGCCATCGGTGAATCGCTCGGCGCCTCGGCCCTGCGCATCTGCGGCGGCATCTTCACCAAGATTGCCGATATCGGCGCGGACTTGATGAAAATCAATTTCCAGCTGCCTGAAGACGACCCGCGCAACCCGGGCGTCATCGCCGATTGCACCGGCGACAATGCTGGCGACTCGGTCGGCCCGACCGCTGACGGCTTTGAGACCTATGGCGTGACCGGCGTGGCCCTGATCGCCTTCCTCGCGTTGGCGCTCGCCGCCAACCCCGCGCTCTGCGCCACCCTCATCGTCTGGCTTTTCGCGATGCGTATCCTGATGGTGATCACTTCCGTGGTCAGCTACTGGGTAAACAACATCGTCAGCCAATCCCTCTGGGGAGACGCCAAGGATTTCAACTTGGAACAGCCCCTGACGAATCTCGTCTGGATCACTTCTGGCATCTCCATCGCCATTACGTACGCCGCCAGCTACCTCCTCCTCGCGCCGCTTCCTGATCACGCCGGCCTCTGGTGGGTGCTCTCGACCATCATCTCACTCGGCACGCTCGCCGGCGCGCTGATTCCTGAATTCACCAAGGTGTTCACCTCGACCGAAAGCGAACACGTGAAAGAAGTCGTCACCTCCTCCAAGCAGGGCGGGGCTTCACTGAATATTCTTTCTGGCCTCGTGGCTGGCAACTTCTCCGCCTTCTGGACCGGCCTGTGCATCCTTGGTTTGATGCTGGGCGCCTATCTCTTGTCTGGCCATGCGGCCGTCGCGGCCATCATGCCTCCGCAGTTTGCGTTCGCCGCACCGATCTTCGCCTTTGGCCTCGTAGCCTTCGGCTTCCTCGGCATGGGCCCAGTCACCATCGCCGTCGATTCCTTCGGCCCGGTCACCGACAACGCCCAGTCCGTCTACGAACTCTCCCAGATCGAGAAACTCCCGGGCATCGCCGCTGAACTTGAACGTGATTTCGGCTTCAAGCCTGACTTCGTCGGTGCCAAACACCAGCTCGAGAAAGGTGACGGCGCGGGCAACACCTTCAAGGCCACGGCCAAACCGGTACTCATCGGTACTGCCGTCGTGGGCGCGACCACGATGGTCTTCGGTATCATCATGATGCTCCAGGAGCATTATCACGCCCTTGATGCTAAATTCAACGTGCTGGAGAAACTCTCCTTAGTGCACCCCGAGGCACTGATGGGCATCCTCATGGGCGGCGCGGTCATCTACTGGTTCACGGGCGCCTCG
>CAIKRN010000059.1 GCA_903829855.1 uncultured Opitutia bacterium | reverse complement strand
TTGCTCAGGTGGTGGAATGGCAGACACGCATGCTTGAGGTGCATGTGCCGCAAGGTGTCCGGGTTCAAGTCCCGGCCTGAGCACCAATTTAGGATGGGTCGGCCTGGAAACGGGCCGGCCCTGTTTTTGGTTCACATATTCACTGGGTGCGGCCCTACTGTGAGCCATGGCAACGCAGGGTAATCTCGACGTCCTCATCCTCGGCTCAGGTGGCCGCGAGCATTCGCTGCTCAAGGCCTGCCTGCGCAGCCCGCGCGTGGCCAAGGTCCGGGTGGCACCTGGTAACGGCGGGATGGCCTTGGAGGCGGAATGCCTAGAGGTTGATGCGGCCAATCCAGCGGCCGTCCTCGCACTGGTGCGCCAGACGGGTTCTAATTTTGTAATCGTCGGCCCAGAGGTCCCCTTGGCAGCCGGCGTGGTAGATGCACTCGAGGCGGCCGGCGTACCTGCCTATGGACCTTTGGCCGCTGGTGCCCGGCTTGAGGCGAGTAAGGCTTTCAGTAAAGATTTCATGGTGCGACACAAGGTACCGACCGCCTCCTCTGAGACGTTTCGCCAGCTCGAGCCAGCGTTGGCTTATGTGCGTCGGCAGTCGGTGCCGATTGTCATTAAGGCTTCTGGCCTAGCCGCAGGGAAGGGTGTCGTCATCGCGACGACGCACGCCGAAGCCGAAGCGGCTTTGCGCGACATGATGCAGGCAAAGATTTTCGGTGCTTCCGGTGACGAAGTCGTCATCGAGGAATTCATGCAAGGCGAGGAAGCCTCGATCATGCTGATGGTCTGCGGTGAAGAGTACTTGATGCTGCCTCCGAGTCAGGATCATAAGCGGGTGGGCGAAGGCGATACCGGTCTCAATACGGGCGGCATGGGTGCGTATGCGCCGACCACGGTCGTCACGCCAGAAGTCGAGCGACGCCTGCGCGAAGAAATCATCGTGCCGACTTTACGTGGGCTCAAGGCCGATGGCATAGACTATCGTGGGACGCTTTATGTCGGCATCATGGTCACGGCCACCGGCCCTCGGGTGGTGGAGTACAATGTGCGTTTTGGCGATCCGGAGTGTCAGGTGCTCATGCCTTCGCTCGAGACCGATCCCGTGCAAATCATGGAAGATATCGCCTTGGGGCGATTTCGCTCCGCTTCGGTGAAGCTCCGGCCGGGTGCGACAATCATCATCGTGCTCGCCGCTGGCGGCTATCCCGGGGAAATTCGCAAGGGTGACGTGATTACTTTGCCGGTAAACCTTCCGGCGGGGGTGGATATCGTCCACGGCGGCACTAAACGTCAGGCCGATGGTCGGGTCGTGACGGCGGGCGGGCGGGTTCTGGGGGTTGTGGCCCATGGCGCCACGCTCCAAGAGGCGGCCCAACGGGCATATTCCGTGGTCCCGCAGGTCAAGTTCGAGGGGTCTCACTACCGACGCGACATTGGGTATCGTCAGTTGCGGCGCGACGGGGTGCTTTGAACTCTTGAACCGAGGGACATATCCCTCATCTTGAGCCCATGGCCGTCGAGCGAGACACCGTCACGTTTGTCTGCACAGGAAACACCTGTCGCAGCCCGATGGCCGAAGCCCTGTTAATGGCGGCCTTAAGTAAAAGAGGGCAGGGGCTGGAGCGACTCAAGGTGGCGTCCTTTGGCTTGGCGGCGCAGGAAGGCCAGGCGGCTTCGCCGAATTCCATCAAGGCGATGGAGCGGATTGGCTTGGGCTTGGGCTCGCACCGGAGCCGTCTGCTGACGCAGGCTGCCGTGGATCGGAGTGCGGCCATCTTCGGCATGACCGAGTCACACCTTGCCGCGCTGCACTCCCGCTTCGAGCCCTTGCCCGAATTGGTCTTACTGCTCCGCGACGTGTTGCCTGACGACGTGCCCCGTGATATCGCCGATCCCTTCGGTGGTGGTTATCGGGATTACGAGGATTGCCGTGATTCCATGGTTGAAGCCATTCCTGCGATGGTGGAGTTTCTGCGTCAGAATCTTCCACGATGACCATCCCGCTCACTCTTTCCTTCGGCAGCGATCACGGCGGACTGGCCCTGCGCCGCGGCTTGATGGAAGCACTGAAGGCCAAGGGGTACGCGATTCTCGATCGGGGTACGGAAACGGAAGCCTCGTGTGATTACCCCGACTACGCCCAAGCGGTCGGCGCCGACGTCGTCACGGGCCACGCCCGCTTCGGTATCCTCGTGTGTACGACCGGCATCGGTATTTCCATCGCCGCCAATAAAGTGCATGGAATCCGGGCGGCCCTCGTTCAGAGCGCTGACGCCGCCGGCCTGAGCCGCCGTCATAATGACGCCAATGTGCTCTGCTTTGGGGCTAAGTATGTCGACCTCCCCACTGCGCTGGCGTGCGTCGAGGCCTTTCTGGCTGCCGAATTCGAGGCAGGCCGCCATTCCCGACGCGTGGACAAGATGGAGTCCTCATGTGGATAACCCTGCCGATTTGCCGTTGCCACGATTCCTTACACGATTTGCCCTTTCCTCAATCCTACCATGACCGCCATTCGCCGTATCCCTCTCGCCCAGCTTGACCCCGAGATCGACCGCCTCATCAAGGCCGAGCTTAAGCGCCAGCAGACGCACATCGAGTTAATCGCCTCTGAGAATTTCACCCTCCCTGCAATCATGGAGGCCCAAGGCAGTATCCTCACAAATAAATATGCCGAAGGTTACCCCGGTAAGCGCTGGTATGGCGGTTGCGAGAACGTCGACCAAATCGAGCAGCTGGCCATCGATCGCGCCAAGGCGCTTTTCGGTGCCGATCATGCGAACGTCCAGCCACACTCCGGTAGCCAGGCCAACGCCGCGGTCTATTTCGCCACCATTAAGCCTGGTGATAAGATCCTGACGATGAATCTGTCGCACGGCGGGCACCTCACGCATGGTAACGCGGCTAACTTCTCGGGCAAACTCTACACCGTCGTCCATTATGGCGTCGGTGCCGATGGTCGCATCAACTACGATGAAGTCGAAGAGATGGCCAAGCGGGAGAAGCCGAAGATGATCACGGTCGGTGCCTCTGCTTACGCTCGTGAAATCGACTTCGCTCGTTTCGGAAAAATCGCCAAGGAGAACGGCGCCCTCCTCCTCGCCGACATCGCCCACATCGCGGGCCTCGTGGCTGCCGGCGTGCATCCGTCGCCCGTGCCGTTCGCTGATTTTGTCACCACCACGACGCACAAGACCCTGCGTGGTCCGCGCGGTGGTCTGATCCTTTGTAAGGCCGAGCACGCCAAGGCGATTGACTCTTCCGTCTTCCCAGGTGCCCAAGGCGGCCCGCTTGAGCACGTCATCGCCGCCAAGGCGGTTTGCTTCGCCCAGTGTGCGACTCCTGAGTTCAAGGAATACGCCCAGCAGGTTGTGGCCAACTCGCGTGCGCTGGCGGATGAGCTCGTGAAGCTCGGCTTCGGCTTGATCAGTGGCGGCACTGACAATCACCTCAGCCTTCTCGATCTGCGCAAGAGCCACCCCAATGTTTCGGGCAAGGATGCTCAGCTGGCGCTCGACGCCGCCCATATCACCACAAACAAAAATACCGTCCCAGACGAGACGCGCAGTCCCTTCCAGGCCAGCGGTATCCGGGTGGGTACCCCCGCAGTGACCTCTCGCGGTATGAAAGAGGCCGAAATGAAGCAAATTGCTCAGGCCATCTCGATTGTACTCTCTGATCCCCTAAACCCTGCCAAAATCACCGAAGCACAGGGGATTGTGGCCGAGCTCACCGCCCGGTTCCCCCTTCCATATTAATCGTAAAAATACTTTTTACCCTTTCCACGGGAACAAATCCTCCTATGCTAATCTATACCCCCACCAAATCTATGAATACTCCCATTCGTAACCGCAAAGGCTTCACGCTCATCGAGCTGCTGACCGTTATCGCGATCATCGGTATCCTTGCGGCCGTCCTCTTCCCTGGTGTCCAGGGCGTGATGCGCTCCGCCAAGAAGAACAGCGCCTTGAATAAGGTGCGTTCCATCGGTCAGGCCTACATGAACTGGGCTGGTGGCAATAAGGCCATCGCCAACGGCACCTGGGCTTCTGGCAAGCCCATGACGACCTCCCTCTCGGGCTATGCCGCCATCCTCGCGGACGGTGCTTCCCTTGATTCCGGCGAACTGTGGTTCCTCGACGCTGATCCGGCTGCCGATGGTATCACCACCATCCCGAAGAACGTGATCACGAAGACCGGTAACACCGTTGCGATTAACGCCACCTTCACCGCCGCCCTCACGCAGGGTAAGTCTGGCTGGGATCTCTACACCCCCACCTCCCGCTCCCTCGTGGGCAATGTCACCGCTCCTGTTGCTTGGACGCGCGGCCTCACGGTTGCTGGCACCTGGCCAGCTGCTGGCGCCAATGCCACCGATTCTGTCTGGGGCACTGAAGGCGGTCATATCCTCTACGGTGACGGCCACGTCTCCTTCTGCACGGATACTTTGACCACGGGTTCGAACTTCTTCACTAAGGCTGACGGCACCACCTCCGCCAGCTGGAAGGATTCGGCAGGCGTGCCTCAGGCTACGACCCCGGCTGCCGCGCTCGTCACGCAGAACTGATTTCCAAAATCAGTCTCACGAAGCCCCGGACCTCCGGGGCTTTTTATTTGAACGAGGGCTTGATGCACCAAGGATTATTGGGCATATTTCCTTTATGGAAACTTTACGAAAGCCCCTTCCTCGCAAAGGCTTTACGCTCATCGAGCTGCTGACGGTTATCGCGATCATCGGTATCCTTGCCGCCGTGCTCTTTCCGGGCGTGCAGGGCGTCATGCGCTCGGCCAAGAAGAATAGCGCCTTGAATAAAGTACGTTCCATCGGTCAAGCTTACATGAATTGGGCTAAAGGAAGTCGTAATATCGCTAACGGTACTTGGGCTTCAGGTAAGACCCAGACGACGTCGATCTCGGGTTATGCCGCCATCCTCGCGGACGGTGCTTCCCTTGATTCCGGCGAACTTTGGTTCTTGGACTCTGATCCCGCGGCGGATGGGGTCACGACGATCCCCAAGAATGTAATTACTCGGACGGGTAACACGGTGGCAATTAACGCTACCTTCACTGCTGCGCTCACCCAAGGTAAGTCAGGTTGGGATCTTTACACCCCCACATCGCGCTCATTGGTCGGGGCCGTCACCGCTCCTCTTGCTTGGACGCGCGGCCTCACGGTTGCTGGCACCTGGCCGGCGGCAGGCGCCACGGCCGTTGACTCTGTTTGGGGTACGGAAGGCGGCCACATTCTCTTTGGGGACGGCCACGTCTCGTGGTGTTCGGATACTTTAACCACGGGTACGAACTACTTCACGAAGTCGGATGGCACGACTTCGGCCAGCTGGAAGGACTCGTCTGGCGTGCCGCAAGGGACGACACCAGCGGCCGCCATCGTCACCCAAAACTGATTAAGGCCAGTTGTGTCGAAAAGCCCCGCCTCGCGGGGCTTTTTTGTTTCCGTCCGTTCCGCGTCTGCCACCTTCGAGGGCGCATGACGAACTTCCGTGCATGGATCCACGCCTGCCGCCCTAAGACCTTGGTGGCGGCCGTCGCGCCCATCGCGCTCGGCGGTGCGGTCGTCGCTGCCTATTCCCGTGCCCTTGGTCTCTGGGGTAACCCATTTTTCGTATTCATTCTCCTCAGTTGCCTCGGCTTCGCGCTCGGCGTGCAGGTCGCCTGCAATTTCGCCAACGACCTCGGCGATTCGCTCCGCGGTGCGGACACTATCGCTCGCATCGGCCCGCGCCGCGCCGTCTCCGCCGGCGATATCACGCCCACCTCCATGCGCCGCGGCATATGGATTGCGTGTGCATGCGCGTTGATCCTGGGCGCCCCCGTTGCCTTGCTCTCGCCATGGTTGCTGCTGGCGGGCCTGCTCGCGATTGCGTGCGCACTCGCCTATACCCTTGGTCCGTTCCCCTTGGCTTATCGCGGACTGGGCGACGTCTTCGTCGTCGGCTGTTTCGGCATTCAGGCGACGGTGCTGAGCGCCTGGGCGGTTTCCATGTCGTTCCCGTCGGGGGAGTTGGGGCACAGTCCTTTCATGCCTTGGCGGCCCGCTCTCCTCGCCGGCCTCGGGCTTGGGTTGCTCGCCGATAACATCCTCGTCGCGAATAACGCGCGCGACTACGAGACCGACCTTGCCGTCGGCAAGCGCACCACCGTCGTGCGCTTTGGCCGCGGCTTCGCGCGTAACCTGCATGGCTGTAACTCCCTCCTCGGCCTGGCTTGCCTTGGACACGTCTTCGGCTGGGCTCCCATGGCCTTGATGCCCTTGGCTATCTGGCAGCACCTTGCCTTTCGCAAGGCCGCCCAGCCGGCCGATTTCCTGCCGTTTCTGGGCCGGGCGGCCGGCCTGATGCTCCTAGCGGCGATCCTGTGCGTAACTGCCACTTGCCTCGGATGGGTCCCGGCTGGCAGCCTGTGGATGCGATGAGTCAGCCTAAGTCCCTCGCCGAACAGCTCGAAGCCCTCGTTAACGGGGGAGCTCGTCCGACGTGGGATGAATACTTCATGGCCACCGCCGTGCTCGTGAGTTCGCGCTCTAGCTGCGAGCGCCTGCATGTCGGGTGTATCATTGTCTCGACCGGTAAGCACCCGAACCGACTCGTTGCCGCCGGGTACAACGGCTTCCTGCCCGGTGCGCCGCATGACTCACACATGCGCGATGGTCACGAACTTGCCACGGTGCACGCCGAGCAGAATGCCGTCGCCGATGCCGCCAAGCGCGGCGTCTCCCTTCAGGGTACAATCTGTTATGTCACCCACTTCCCGTGCGTGAATTGCGCGAAGATCCTCGCGGCCGCTGGCATCACCGAGGTGCGCTACCGGCACGACTATAAGAACGATCCGCTGGTAGCTGAACTCTTCGCACAGGCCGGGCTCAAGGTGACCCGACTGACTAACTGATGGCTGGCTCTCCGCCATCACTCGCGGGGCAATTACTGGTGTCGCACCCACAGCTACGTGACGATAATTTCCGGGAGACCGTCATACTTTTGCACGCCCATTCGGTCGCCGAGGGTACGATTGGGGTGGTGCTTAACCGGCCTTTCGGTCGGGTGCTCGGTCAGATGCAGCCAGATTTCTCGGAAACCTCCCTGGCGGACATTCCGCTTTTTCAGGGCGGCCCTGTGGCGCTAGATCGCTTAGCCTTTGGTGGGTGGCAGTGCTCTGCCCAGGGACCTGGTGAGATTCGTTATGGGATGGGGCAAGAGGAGGCGATGGAGTTGGCCAAAGATACCCGCTTCAAGCTCTTCGCTTTTATCGGCTATGCGGGTTGGTCTCCGGGCCAACTTGAAAATGAATTACGGATGAACGCTTGGGTGGTTTGTCCTTTTGTGTCGGAGCCCAGCGAGCACGAAGGGGTGGAACTCTGGAAGAAGTTGCTCGAACTCCATCGTCCTGATCTCCGGATTGAGGCCGACTCGCCTGATAATCCCGGGCTGAACTAATTCAGCGAGCGCCCGAAAGAAGGATCTCGACGTTCTGCGTCAGGATTTCACCCGGGTGCTTTGCATCAGGGGTAATCATTTTCCGGCTCGTCAGTAGTTTGCGGGCGCTTTGATCGATAGCGTAGAGTTGCCAGCGCGTGCTAGGCAGGAGGGCGTTACCAGGTTCGAGGGCCGTCCACCGTATCGGCATGCCTTGCCAGGCGAAATCAACGCGCCAGCCAGCAGCACGCTCAACATCGCCACTGACGAGCATTGGGTAGCGCTTCACAAAATCGGGTGGCCTCGTTGTGCGCATGGTCACCGAGACCACGGCTGTTTGGCTGCGAACCGCGTCCAAGAGGTTGGCCCGCGTGCGGCTCAATACCAGCATTGGGTCCATGCCCATGAGGTTCTGGCCGTTCCAGAGGCTATGCAGATTCGGGGATTTGCGGTTTTCGGGCTGAGCGGCATACCAGGTCTCGAAGCCTGTCGACAGGATCAGTCCGACTTCAAAATGTAGGTGGGCGCGGTCGGGGGTGATGGGGGCGGCCCCAGCGGAGGTGCGACCCATGAGGCCCAAGGGCTTTCCGCGGAGGATAGCGTCACCCGTCTTTAGGGATGGTTCAATCTTAGCGAGATGGGCGTAGAGTGTGTAAACGAGCAGCTCCGCTTGTGGATGCGTGATGACAACGTATTTACCATAGGGCCCGTTAGTGGCGTTGTTTAGGTAGGCGATTTTCCCGTCCATCGCTGAAAAGACTTGGTCGAGCGGTTCGCCCGCGGGGTTGTGTGAGGTCGGACGGATATCGACCCCTTCGTGGAAGCGCTGACCCTCTTCTCGTACCATCCCGTAGGAGCCCGAGAAGGGGTTTTCGGAGATGGTCGCCTGGAGGTAGTCCTCCGGCGTATGGATGGTCGTACGGTCCATCGAGGTAGGCCACACGACTTCGGTGGCCGTGAGTGAGGCGGCACCGAGTTGGAATAAGAAGAGAGCGGCTAGGAGGGAGCGCGGGCTCACCGTGATTGTTCGGCTTCCTTAATCTTCCGCAATTTAAGCGCGGCAATGTTGAGGCGCTTACTAATATCCATGACCGCCTGGGTATTGCTCAGGCCCTTTTTCTCGACATGGAAAATTAAATTTCCGTCCATGATGACGGAGTCGATGGGCATGATCCCGACGGCGGAGTCATTGATCACCAAGACGAAATGGCGGCCAATGGCCTCTTTGGAGTAATTCATCACATCCGTGGCCGCACGGCGATCAAGCTGGACGAGTAAGAATTCTTGGCGAAGGTCAGGTTCACCGCTGGTAATGGGTGTCGTGGAAAGGATTTCCTCGGCAGCCACCAGCGGGCGAGCGAGAACTGGAATGACAATTTCGCTGACTGGTAGTTTGACCTCGAGGCGCGAAGAATTGCTCGAGAAATTAGGCGCTTCTACGAAAATAGACGCGAGTTCGGAGGGGAGGTCAGGCGTGTTGCAGCCAGCCAAGAGCAGGGCGGCGAACGTGGCGAGGAGGCGGGAAGAGGTCATGGTAATTATCCGACCAGCAGGTCGAGGGTTGCTCCCACTTGGAGGATGTGCGAGGGCTGCAGGTCGAGTGCAGGCACCTGATAGGTTTGCTTGCTCGAGGCATGCACGTAGCTGATCAAGCCGTTCTCGGCTGGTCCGACTGCCTTGATGATACGTTTGCGTTCAAGCAGCATCGCCAGGATGTGCTTCAGCACGCCCTTGTCGCCCGAGGGGTCATCATTCTCGTCGTAGAGGGAGAGGAAGAATTCTTCCCGCGAAGCAAGCAGTTGGGCGCGCTGCGCCTGTTCTTCTTCGCCGCGTTCTTTGACCTCGCGGGTCCAGCGGCCGAGCAGGATGCCGTCGGGCTTGAAGGTCATGGCATGCTCCTTGAGCACATCGCAACGTTCGATGTTGCCGCCGAGGGGCTTGTAGACGACGCACGTCACGATGTCGCCGACGCGGAGATCCTTGCCGGATGCCGCACAGATGCGTGCGATAGGTTTAACCTGCCAGTCCATGACCGATAAGAGAAGTCAGGCGGTGGGCGGCGGGCAACCCCATTCCCCTCACAACCGTAGGGCTTAGTGGGAAGGGTGCGCGGCGCTCGTGGCGGCGGCTTGCTGGGCGGCGATCAGCTGGGCTTGGGCGGCCGTGAGATTTGCTTTCGCGTCCTGCGTGGCGAGTGTTGCAATCCCGTAGCCCAGCCCCTTTAGGGGGTTATTCCATAGAATCCGTCCGGTGGAGAGTTCAAGGCAGTAGAGTTCTCCGCTGGAATGGGCGAATACTTGGAGCCCATCGACATGGAGGGTCACGAAACCCCCGCCACCTAAGCCGGAATTTTTAAGCTGCGTCGTCCAGATGATGCTGCCGTCGTTCCGGCTAAGCGCGGAGACGCTTTGCTTGACGCCCAGGAAGATCAGATTGGCTGGATTCATGGTCCTAAATTACAGAATCGCCTAGGGTTTGGGAGTCGAAAATAGAGGTTTACGGCTGACTGCTATGGCAGATTGCATAACTTCACCGGCATGCCCGAAACCCCCGCTGTTGGCGTCGCCTTGCTCGTCATCGACGTCCAGCCGACTTTCTTGAAAGTGATGCCTGCAGGGGATGATTACCTTCGCCGTTGCCGCTTAGCCGTATCGGCTGCCCAGCTGCTCGGGGTGCCCGTGCTCTTCACCGAGCAGGTCCCCGCTAAGCTCGGTCCGACGCACCCCGACCTACTCCTGGCCGCTGGCGAAGGGCGGGCGGTGTTCGGTAAGACGGCCTTCTCCGCTTTTGGTGCTCCCGGGCTGGTTGAGGCGTTGGGGAAAATGAAAGTCAGTCAGCTTTTGATCTGCGGCTTGGAAGTCCCGGTCTGCGTCTACCAGACCGCCATGGATGCCCTTCGTGAGGGTATGGGCGTCACGATTTTAGACGATGCGGTGACCGGGCGCCGCGCCGAAGACGTCTGTACCTGCCTGGCGGCCTTGAAGGCCGCTGGAGTGCACGTGCTTCCCGTTGAGACCATTTTCTACGCGATGCTCGGCGATGCGACCCATCCGCAATTCCGGGCATTTAGCGAGCTGGTGAAGCAGTCCGCCTAGACTTGGTCGATGGTCAGGCTGGCGGCGGGCACGGCCGCCGCGCCGGTCGGCAGTCCGGCCTCCGCCCACGCCGCGAAGGCAATCATGCCCGCGTTGTCGCCGCAGTGCTTCGGTTCCGCGATGAGCATGGGCAGGCGGCGTTGTTGAGCGACCGCGGTCAAGCGTGCGCGTAAGGTACGGTTGTTGGCGACGCCGCCTGAAAGCCCCACCGATTTATAAGAAGATAAGTCCAGCGCCGCGGCCGTCTTGGCGGCGAGCTGGCTGATGATGGCTTCCTGGTAACTCGCGCAGAGGTCGGGCAGGGCTACCGCGAGTTCGGCGTCGGACATCTTTTCGAGCTGGTAGCGTAGGGCGGTTTTCAGGCCCGAGAAGCTCATGCGGAGATCTGCTTTTTCAGGGATGCCTCGCGGGAAGGGGTACTTCTTTACGTCGCCCCGCTGGGCGTGCTGCTCAATCAGTGCACCGCCGGGGTAGGGCAGGCCAAGCAATTTAGCGCCTTTGTCAAAGGCTTCACCCGCGGCATCGTCGACCGTTCGCGCGATCACGGTGATGCGCAGGTCTTCGCCGAGTTTCACCAAGAGGGAATTACCACCCGAGATGACGATGCCGAGGTGGGGGAGCAGCGCGGCCCGGGCCGCGGAAAAGCTGGCCGGATGCTGGGCATGGACGGCGATGAAGGGCGAATGCACGTGCGCGCGCAGGTGATTCACACCGACGAGTGGCAGTTTCAGGGCGAGTGAAAGGGAGCGAGCCAAAGTGACTCCCATGGAGAGACAGGGCAGCAAGCCCGGTCCGCGCGTGACAGCGAGTTGCGTGACCTGTGGGAGTTGGTCGCGGAAATCTTCCAGTAAGAGGGGCAGGGCGGATAGGTGCATCCGGCTCGCCAGTTCCGGGACCACTCCGCCGTACTTCTCATGTTCCGCCGCCTGCGAGCTGATCAGTTCGCGCACGAGTCCCCGGGCCGGGTCAAAAAGTGCCAGGGCCGATTCATCGCAGGAACTTTCGATCGCGAGGATCATCTACCTGCAGTCAGGTCAATTCAGAGGTCGGCTCAATCCCGATTCGTCTGGCGGAGCGGAAAAGACCGCATAACGCTTCTCCTGTGGAGCCATCGACCCGACATGACGCCATCGTCGCCTTGCTTCGTCGCGAGGCCCGTGACGGCGTCGTCTCGTTCGCGCGCCTGGTGGAGTTGGCGCTCTATGCGCCCGGTCTCGGCTATTACTCCTCCGACCGTGTGCGCGTCGGCAAGACGTCCGGCACCGATTTTACCACCGCGGCAGCCCTTGGGCCGATGTTCGGCCAGTTAATCACGGGCGCGGCGAATTCTCTGGTTGGCAATCTCAAGTCGCACGCCCTTGTCGAAGTCGGCGCCGAGCCAGGCCAGACGCATTATGCTGGTGTCGCTTCGCATTTCGCCGAAATCCGCACTTTCCGCTTTGGCTCCGTGCCTGAATTTCCAGCCCGCAGTGTGCTCGTCGCCAACGAGCTCCTCGACGCACAGCCGTTCCATCGTTTCCTTCGCCAGGGTGCCGCTTGGCGTGAACTAGGCGTGCGGGTCGATAGTGCAGAGCTCACCGTCGAGCCACTGACCGACTACTCTACGCCGCTCGCCGCGGCGTTCGCACGCTCGCTGCCCGCCGCCGAAGAGGGGTGGATCATCGATGCACCCTTGGCCGCGGAGGAATTGCTCTCGAAATTATTGTCGGGTGGATGGGCGGGAGCCGTCGTCCTGCTCGACTATGGCAAGACCGTCGCACAGTGCCTCGAGTCATCACCCGCGGGGACGGCCCGAGCCTATCGGGGGCACCAGCTTTCGGGGGCGATTCTGGAGAGCCTTGGCTCACAGGATCTGACGTGCCATGTGCTGTGGGATCGCCTCGAGCTAATCTTGGTGAAGGCCGGTTTCAGTAATGTCCAATTGGACCGTCAGGAGGCTTTTTTTGTAAAATATGCGGGCACGGAGATGGAACGGATTGCCATGTCGGGCGACCCGGAGGCGACGGGGCGACTGCGTGCCCTGACGCACCCGGCTCATTTCGGTGCTAAGTTCCAAGTCTTGCACGGCATTCGGCCGTAACTGAAAGATTTAGGAAGCCACGCTCGACCTCCCGGGAACATCCCCTTTTCTGGGCTGTACCCCTCGTTTCGCCATGAAGTCACCCCTGTTAGCTTTGTTCACCCTTTGCCTTGCTGCCTCTGCCTTGCAGGCGGACACCAAGATTATCCAAGCCTTCGAGGGCGATGGCTTTGATACTTGGCAGACCACCGGTACTGGCTTCGGCCTAGCGCCGATTGCGGGCAAGGTCGATGGCGTCAAGGGCGAGTTCCGTAATTACGCCGGGAACGCCTTAGTTTGCTCTGGGCATGGCGGCGATGCCGCGGTGGGCACACTGACTTCTCCCCAGCTCAAACTCACTTACCCTTTTCTGGGTTTCCTGATCGCCGGTGGCAATCATCCCGGCAAGACCGCCGTGCAGTTATTAATTGATGGCAAAGTGGTGCGTGAGGCAACCGGCTCCAATGACCTCGCGCTCCGCGACGTCGTTTGGGATATCTCCGAGTTTAAGGGCAAGAGCGGTACCATTCGCATCATGGATGACGAGGTGGGCTCTTGGGGGATTATCGCCGCCGACCATTTCATCTTCTCGACGGAGGCCAAGCCGAAGTTCCCGATGGGTGGTCGTCCGAAGCCCAAGGCTGCCAATAATCTCGTGCGCGTGGCTGGCGAAGGCACGGCGGCGCTCATCCCGGGCGCCACATTCAAGGTCACCGGCGACCATGCGGTCACTGGCGTGTTCTCACCTACGGCGATTTCCTTTGGTAATGATGGCAGTCTTTATGTCGCGGAAACGCACCGTTTTCGCTTCGGCGTCGAGGATGACCGCAATAATCTCTTCTGGTATCACGACGACCTAGCCTCCCAGACCACGGCCGATCGCCGGGCGATGCATGAGAAGTGGAAGGCCAAGAAATCTATCGAGTGGATGACAGCCAAGTCGGAAGTAATTCGCTTCCTCGGGGTCGATCAGGCGGACGGCACTTTCAAGCAGAACAAAGTGTTCGCCGAGAAGTTCAATGATGTCCTCGATGGTACTTCAGGCGGCGTCCTTGCCTGGGATGATAATATCTATTTCGCCTGTATCCCGAAGCTCTGGATGCTGCAGGACGTGAAGAATGATGGCACCGAGGCCCAGCGTAAGGTCATTCAAGACGGCTTCGGCGTACGCGTTTCACTTTCCGGTCATGACATGAATGGATTCGCCATCGGGCCGGACGGTCGCGTCTGGGGTACCATCGGTGATCGCGGCTTCAACTTCACAACGAAAGAAGGAAAGAAGTATGACTCCCATAATCGCGGGGCCGTTTTCCGTTTCGAGCCGGATGGGACGAACTTTGAGGTCGTGCATTTCGGGCTACGTAATCCGAAGGAGATCGCCTTCGACGAGTTCGGCAATGGCTTCTCCGTCGATAACAACGCCGACATGGGGGATGCCGCGCGTGTCGTCTACGTGGTCGAAGGCGCTGATTCGGGTTGGGAAATGGAGCATCAGGCGATGCATACCTTCCACCGCGAGATTGGCCTCGAGCAGCGTCCACTTTCCCGCTGGATGACCGAGAAGACCTGGGAACTGCAGAATCCGGTGCAGCCGTCTTTCATCGTCCCTCCTTCCGCCTACATCACCTCGGGGCCCTGCGGGTTGACTTACAACCCGGGAGCAGGCTTCGTCGAGGCGGAGGCTCAGCATTTCCATATTTGCGATTACCGCGGATCGGCCGGTGCTTCCGGGATTTGGTCCTTTAAGATGGAGCCAGCCGGTGCGGGCATGAAGATGACCGAGTCACATCAGCTCCTCTGGGGCGTCGCCGCGACCGATATCGAATATGACTGGAAAGGTCGTGTCGTCGTTGCCGACTTTATCACGGGCTGGGATTCCCATGACGCAGGTCGGATTATCACCTTGGAAGCCCAGAAGATGATGAAGCCCGAGGTCGTCTCCACCGTGGCCGATCTCATTAAAGGTGGCTTCGCTAAACTATCCTCCACCGAACTCTCCAAACTACTCTCCCATGGTGACCAGCGCATCCGTCTGCGTGCCCAGATTGAACTGACCCGCCGCCCTGATGCCGCCGACCGTTTTGAGTCTGCCACCAAGTCGTCCCATCAGCTCGAGCGCCTGCACGGCGTGTGGGGCCTGGGTATCTTGGCCCGCCGCGGGGCCGCCATCGCGCCGGGTGAGGCCTTTAGTGAGAAGCATACGCCCATGGCATCGCTAGCCGACCGCCTCGCCGCCGCCCAGCGCCTCGTGGCGTTGCTCGCTGACCCCGACGTCGAAGTGCGGTCTCAGGCCATCCACGTGCTCGCAGAAGCTCCTCTCAAGGGTAACGACCTACCTCTGGGCAAGCTTATCCTCGACCCCTCGCTCCGCGTGCGTTCCTTCGCCGCCATCGCGGCCGCCCGCCTTGGTGCGGACAAATACTTACCCGAAGTACTCGCTATGTTGAGGGAGAATGCCGATGCCGACCCGATTATCCGTCACGCCGGTTCCTTCGCCATCGATCATCTTTGCAAGACCGCGGAGTCGTTCGACGCTGTCGCCAAGGACGATAACGCTTCCGTGCGCCTCGCCGCCGTCATCGCCCTGCGTCGCCGTCTGGATCCTTCCGCCGCTCGCTTCGTGAACGATAAGTCCACCGTGGTTGCCGATGAGGCCATCCGGGCGGTGCACGACCTTGGGCTTGAGTCTGGCCGCCCGGCCGTTGCGGCGCTGATTGATGATCTCGGTTCACGTCAGTGGACGACCTTCATGCTGCGCCGCCTGACGCACAGCGCTTTCCGCTTAGGCGGCGAGAAGAATGCCGCCCGCGTGGTGGCCATCGCTACCAACGAGAAACTGCCGGCCGAGGCCCGAGCCGAGGCCTTACGCCTGCTCGCTCAGTGGACCAACCCTTACCCGGTCGACCAGTCCACGGCCCATTGGTCGCCGCTCCTTCCGCGCGACGTGAAAGAACTCAGCCCTAGCCTCAGTGCCGCCTTGCCGGCTCTCCTGAAGGGCGATTCCGAAACCCTCCGCGCCGCCTTGGAATTGGTTGAGCAATATCGACTCGAGGTCGCATCACTTTCGAATGAGTTGCTCGCCAGCCTCGTCGCTAACTCGAAGCTCAGTGGCTCCGCCCGGGCGAAGGCGCTGGAGTTGTGGCTCGAGCGCAAGCCCACGGATTTGACCACCGTTGCGGATCGCTACTCTAAGGACAAGCAAGACGAGGTGGCCATGGTCGCCATCGGTGCCTTGGCGCATTTGAATCCGGCTCAGGGACTCATCGAGCTCTCCAAGTCCACTTCGAACGGATCGGCGGCTCGCCGACAGGGCGCCTGGAAGGCTCTGGCGAAACTGCAGGCTAATGGCGTTGAAGCTGTCTTCGTCGAGAGCCTGCAGGCCTTGGAGAAAGCGAAGGGCATCTCGCCAGCAGCCATTGAATTACTTGAAGCGGCCGCTGTGCGTTCCGAGCCAGGAGTGAAGACCGCCCTCGCTGTCGTCCAGAAATCACTGGCGGGCGGGGCCGACAAGCTCGCCAAATGGATGCCCGCGCTGGAAGGTGGGGACGCCAAGAACGGATTTGCATTATTTCAGGCCTTGCCTGCGGGGCAGTGCCTGCGCTGTCACCGCGCATCCAGTGACTCTCATGCGGCGGGCGGCGAGGCTGGCCCGAATCTACTCGGCGTCGCCACGCGTGGCGATCGACGCTACCTGCTCGAATCGATTGTGTATTCAAACGCGGTCGTCGTGGCGGGTTATGGCTCTGTGAATATTGAACTCACCAATGGCGGCGCCTTGGTCGGAGCGCTCATCAAGGAGTCCACCGCTTACGTCGATGTGGATATTGCGGGTAACCCTTGGCGGGTTGCGCGGAAGGACATCAAGTCCATGACCGCCCCGGTTTCGGGCATGCCAGCGCTCGATGCATTGCTTTCCTTGAATGAGGTGCGCGACCTTGTGGCGTGGCTGTCGACCTTGGACAAGGCGCCGAAGGGCTCCAAAGGTGCCCAGCTGGCTGAGCCTAAGCCCTTGGATATCTCCACCATCAAGCCAGTGGCCGCCGTGGCGGGCATGGATCCGGCCGTCATGGCTGCGGGTAAGCAGGGCTTTATGTTGTGCATGGCCTGCCACGGGCCGAACGCCGAAGGCACCGTCATTGCGCCGCCCCTAGCCAAATCGAACTGGGTCAATGGTCCGGTCGAGAACCTGATTCGCATCCAGCTGCGCGGATTGCAGGGCGCGATTTATGTTTCAGGCAAAGCTTACACCACGCCCGTGCCGATGCCCGCTCAGGCCCAGCAGACCGATGAGCAGATTGCCGCCGTGCTTACGTATGTCCGCAACAGCTTTGGTAACTCCGCTTCCGCGGTGAAGCCAGAGCAGGTCAAGGCCCTGCGGGGTGAAGTCGGTAAGCCAGTGCTGACGGAAGCCGATCTCACGCCGACGAAGTAAGCGGCCCGGTTCGTAGAATAAGGCCCGATCCTCGCGAGAGGACCGGGCCTTATTGTTTGGCAGGTAGGGGCGCGCCACTGCGTGGGGTCCGTTCGCCGCGATAGGTGCGATGAGCCGGGTAAAGTCTTTGACCTTGTGAACCTCCGTCGCCCACGGACGCGACGCAGTCGCGCCCCTACCTGGAGCCAGAGGACAGTACGTGGTGCGGCCCCTCCCTCTGGATCGTCCCCCAACAAAAAGCCCCGGCGGTTGCCGGGGCTTTGGTCGGGAGATGACGGTCGCCTTAGGCGATCGTGACTTCCTTTGTGAGGTAGACGTCCTGAATCGTGTGCAGGAGCTTCGCGCCTTCTTCGATTGGACGCTGGAAGGCCTTACGACCCGAGATGAGTCCCTGGCCACCGGCGCGCTTGTTGATGACGGCGGTCTTGACGGCTTCGGCGAAGTCGTTGTTGCCCGAGGGGCCGCCGGAGTTGATCAGGCCGATGCGGCCCATGTAGCAATTGGCGACCTGGTAGCGGGTGAGGTCGATCGGATGGTCGGAGGCGAGGTCGGTATACATGCGCTTGTCGATCTTACCGTACGAGGACTCGGTGGCCTGGATGGCGAGGTAGCCGCCGTTATTTTCCGGAAGCTTCTGCTTGATGATGTCAGCGCAGATCGTGACGCCGAGGTGGTTGGCCTGGCCGGTAAGGTCGGCGGACACGTGGAAGTCCTTCTCCTTCGTCTTGAAGGCGTTGTTGCGGGTGTAGCACCAGAGGACGGTGGCCATGCCGAGCTCGTGGGCCTGCTGGAAGGCTTGGGAGACTTCGATGATCTGGCGGTTGGTCTCGGCGGAGCCGAAGTAGATGGTCGCACCGACGGCGGCACAGCCCATGTCGGCGGCCTGCTTCAGGGTGCCGTACATCACTTGGTCACCGACGTTGGGGTAGGTGAGCAGCTGGTTGTGGTTGATCTTCACCATGAACGGAATCTTGTGCGCGTAGCGGCGGGAGACGCTGCTGAGGACGCCGAAGGTGGAGCAGACCGCATTGCAACCGCCTTCGATGGCGAGCTTCACGATGTTCTCGCCATCGAAGTAGATCGGGTTCTTGGCGAAGGAGGCGCCGGCGGAGTGTTCGATACCCTGGTCGACTGGGAGGATCGAGACGTAGCCCGTGTTGGCGAGGCGTCCGGAGCCGTAGAGGCGCTGGAGGTTGGCCAGGACGCGGTTGTTGCGGTCCGAGGCGGCGAAGGCGTGGTCGACCCAATCCGCGCGAGGGGAGTGGATCTGGTCCTTCTTGATCTTCGGGTTATTGAACCCGAGGAGGTTTTCGGCTTCGGTGCCGAGGTGCTTTTGGATTTCGCTGTAGTGGCTCATGGTGCTGGGAAGAGGGGACTATTTTTAGAATAGACTAACCCAAAAGGGGGAGTCGGAGGGCGGGCTTCAAGCCATAATTCAGAAACCGCCGTAAAAGCGGCTATCCTTGTCGTGGCTTGGCCGAAAAACGGTGGGGGATGACTAAATCTGCCAATCCTCGCCCGAGGCCGATGCCGGCTGGGGTAGATCGGGGTGCGGGGCGGTTACGATGCGGAGCACGGCTTGGCCGCCGCCAGCCAGTTCGCGGGCGCGCCGGACGGCCTTGGCGAGGGCGAGGTTGGGGCTGGCTTCGTCGAACGGGAAGACGTTCTCCGTTCCGACCGACTGGTCGAGACCCGCGTTGACGATAATCTTCATCGTATCGGCCTTCGCCTCGCAGAGAATCAGGTGGCGCCCGTCGGACTTCAGTGTGTCAGCTAGATCGCGCAGGAGCAGTACGCCGTTGGCGTCAAGGTAGAGGGCTTCGCGGAACTTCAGCACGAGCACCTTGAGATTCGGGTCGGCCGAGGCGCGCCGGAGATGTTCGTGGAAGGCTTGGGTGGCGCCGAAATGGAGGCTGCCCTCCACATGGAGGATTGAGATGCCCGTGGTACCCTGGCCTTTTGGGCGTTCGCGGATTTCACCCGTATCAGAGAAGTCATATTCGACGACCTCCGGGCTCGAGGTCTGCTTAAGGTAGAAGGCCACGGCGACGGCCGTGCCGAAGAAGATCGCCACATCGAGCGGGGCGAGGAGGGCGGTGGCAAAGGTCGCGAGGAAGACCGTGCGATCTTGGGCGCCAGATTTTAAGATAAGTTTTATGGCCGAGAAGTTCGCCAACTCGATTTCCGCTAGGATGACGAGTATCGCGAGGGTCGAGAGCGGGACGAGGGCGACGACCTTGTAGGCGATGAAGAGTGTCGTGAGGATGAAGGTGCCGCAGAGCACGGAAGCCAGCGCGGTGCGCGCCCCGCTGGCGACATTGAGGGCGGAGCGACTTATAGAGCCAGAGGCGGCCATCCCGCCGGTAAAAGCGCAGGCAATATTGGCCATACCAAGGCCAAAGACCTCCTGATGCAGGTCCGATGGGCGGCCAGTCTTGAGCGCCGAGGCACGTGCATTGGCGGTGCCCTCGATGACGATGAGTACCGCGAGCGCCAACGCCGGCGAGAAGAGTGTCGAGAGCGTGCGCGCCGAAAAGTCTGGTAGGTGTAAGGCTGAGCCAGCTTTCGCGGCATCGCCGACGTAGCGGACCAATTCGCGATGGATACCTTGGCTGAGGGCGACGTTCTGCGCGAGGATGGCTCCAAAGGTTGCGAGGACGACGGACCCGAGAATCGCCTTACCCGCGCCATACTTTGGACGGAGAAGGAAGTAAGCGATGGCGGTGATCATGGCCAAGCCGAGGTCATGGTTGATGAGTGCTTTGCCCATTCGTGCGGTGTCCCAGAGCACCTCAGGCAAACTGCTGGCCATGTAGTCCTCGCCCATGTGGACAACCGTGGGGAGTTGCAGGGCGATGACGCGCAGGGCGGCCGCGGCGATGTAAGCAGAGATGACTGTGCGCGGGACGAAGTCGGCGAAGCCACTGAGACGCAGCCATGAGGTG
Organism: uncultured Opitutia bacterium; assembly: GCA_903829855.1. Taxonomy (GTDB): domain Bacteria; phylum Verrucomicrobiota; class Verrucomicrobiia; order Opitutales; family UBA953; genus UBA953. The sequence goes on along the minus strand of CAIKRN010000059.1, from coordinate 4,131 downwards.
AGCAGCAGAAAGAATCCGGCCATGAGTACCAACGTGGGTAGGGCGGAGGCACGTAGCTCAGGGGTGATGGCCCCGAGGGTGGCGAAGGATCCCAACAGTAGTGCGGCGGAGGCGTTGGTTGGGCCGGCTGAGAGATTGGCGGAGCCGCTGAAGATGGGGGCAATGAGTGCGGCGACGCCGCAACCGACGAGCCCGCACCAGATGGGCAGGCCGGCCTTCATGGCAAAGGCCATCGACATCGGGAAGGCGAGCAGGGCGACATTCAGTCCAGCAATCGTGTCGGCCTTAAAAGTGACGCTATTGGCCGAGCTCAAGACGCCTGCGATGGGGAGCAGGCGGGGTCGGGGTAGTGCGAGTACCTGGCGGCCGAAAGAGCGGAGCGTGGAAAGGAAACTGAGTAAGCCGCTGAGCACCTCTCGTTTGTTGGCCAGAGGGGCGGGGTCTTCAATCGATTTCTCGCTCAATCGAAGGCTTCCGGGCAGAGCTGCGTGATCAGCGATTGCTGCAACAGTCCAAAGCAGGCGTAGCAGGCCAACGCGTGTCGTTTCTCGGTGGGCAGCGATTCGTCGTCCAACTCGTCATTACTCTCTAATTGGGCGTCGGTAATATCCGCAAAGACGAGGTCGCGCAGCGCGAGGCGTACCGCCGAGAGCGCACGGAGGAAAGCGTGGGCTTGGGCATCGTTCTTCAGAATCACCACCGCGGGGTCGCCCTTTGCATTCGTGAAGGCGGCTGCAAGCAAGCGGGCTTCCTCGGAGGCTTGGGCGGAAAGGGTTTCGGCCCAGAATCCAGCGACCTCCACGTCGGTATCGGGAATGTTGGCGCGATTGACGGCGACGCGTGCGGCGGCCGGTGCGATGAGGCGTAGGAGATCCGTGAGCACCGTGCGTGCTTCCGCGGTCATACTGAGGCGGAGTTCAGGCATCTTTTTCGAGGAGGGCGTTGAGGTGCCACTGCTGCAGTTCAAGGGCGAGCATCTCGGCGCGTTCGCGATCGCCTGTCCAAACGGTGGCACGTCCGTCGACGTGGACGGCGCGCATGAGCTTCTTGGCTTCGGCGGAGTTAATGCGGAGTACGCTCATGAAAGCGACGACGACATAACCCTGATAATTAATTGGGTCATTGAGCACGACCACGTTCCACTTCGGCGCCGCTGAGACTAGGGTCTCAGTCTTGATTTCGGGTTTGATTTTCGGCTTGGCCATCGGGGCTCAGGTCTGTCCGAGAGCGTAGGGTCTCCTGGAGTTTCCGCAAGCCGTCGATGAGCTCATCTGCCCTGGCTTTGACCCCGGGGTCAGCGGGTTGCCGTTCAATGGTATTGGCGAGCTTGGCTAGACCAGCGCACCCCATGAGGGAGAGCATGCCTTTGATGCCGTGGGCTTCTTGGCTGAGAGCCTCGGTGTCGGCTTTCTGAATGGCGCTGAACCGCTGGATGAGTTGGTCCGAATGGCGGAGGAAGGCGCGGGCGGCGCATCGCAAGTCTTCCGCTTCCTCGGCTTCGGCTGAGGCCAATTGGCTGGCGAACTCATCACCCCGGATGAGGTCCTGCGTGATCTCTTGATTAGCGGCGAGAAGTTCGAGTTTTTGGAGTAATTCCGCCCCCCGGACGGGTTTGGCGAGATAAGCGTCAAAGCCCGCGGCCTCGCAACGAGCCCGGTCAAGCTCCTGGGTCATCGCGGTCAAGGCGAGTAAGGCCGTCCGGCGGCGTCCGCTAGACTTTTCCTCGGCACGAATGGCAGTGGCCACGCCTAGGCCGTCGATAATCGGCATCTGGATATCGAGAATACCCACGTCAAACTCCTTGGCTCGCCAGAGCTCTAGGGCGGCCGACCCATCGACCGTGGCGCTGACGTCATGGCCGGCCCGGCGGAGGCGAGCGCTCGCGACTTCCCGGTTCACTTCATTATCTTCGGCGAGCAGGATGCGGAGGCGGCGCTGGATCAGGAGTCGACTGGCGGCTGTTGCGGGGTCTCCGTCGGTAGGGGTCTCCGCGCTGAAGCGAGCCCAGAGGGCGGTCAGGGTGACGGGACGGAAGAGTTGGGCTTGGCTGCGGAATTCCAGCTCCGATGAGGTGACGAGGATGATTTGTTCGCGCGGGATGGCGGGAAGGCGTGGGCTGACATCGTCGGGTAAGTCAATGACCGCGCGGGTGAAGGGTTGCGGCGTTGAAGAGGCGGCGGCCCAGATTGCTTCCGCCGATTCATACGAATCGCATTCCTGACAGGTGGCACCCCAGAAGGTTAGGCATTGATTGAGCCAACTACGAATCGCGGCATCCCCAGCGACGAGGAGAATGCGTTGGGACGAGAGCTCGGGCTGTGGTGGGGGCACGAATGCCGGGTTAGGTTCGACCATCACGGTGGCGATGAATGAGCTACCCTTACCGACTTCGCTGATTACCTTCATGTAGCCATCCATCGCCTGCGTGAGACTCCGGACGATGGTCAGGCCGAGACCCGTGCCACCAAAACGGCGGGTGGTGGTGGCATCCGCTTGAGTGAATGGTTCGAAAATACTTTCGATTCGATCGGAGGGGATGCCGATGCCGGTGTCCTCAATCAGGATTTGGGCCCGGAGTCGCCCGTTGCGCTCCTCGAATTCCAGATGGGCATGCACGTGGCCGTTCTCCGTGAACTTAACGGCGTTCCCGACGAGATTGGCGAGGATGCGCCGAAACTTAATCGGATCGCCCAGCACGGATTGCGGGGAGTCGGCCGGGCAAAGGGCGGCGAGCTCAACACCCTTACGGCTGGCTTGGTGTTGGAACTGGGCGGTCACTTCTTCCAGGGCGCGTACCGGATTAAACGGGATGCTTTCGATGCTCACGTTGCCGCGATCGAGGCGCGAGAAGTCGAGCACGTCCCGCACGGTGTCTTCCAGCTCGGCGGCACAGTTCTGGATTTTCTTAAGGACCTCTGGGAATGGGCTGGTGGGGGCTTCCAGATTGGTCTCACAGAGGCCTTGGATGGCGTTGATGGGGTTGCGGATCTCGTGTGTGACGTTGGCGACGAACTGCCACTTGGCGGCGGCAACTTCTTCGGCCTTTTCTAGCGCAATGCGTAGGCGGTTATGTTCGTCGACGGATTCGGTGATATTGACCGCGAAGGTGAGCAAGCCGTTTGGTAAGCCGCCGCCGCCCTTGATGCGCTCATGCACGACACGGACAAGTCGGGAACGGCTATCCAATGTTTCAAAATGCATGACCGCGTGGCGGACACGCTGGCCGGTGCGGATAACTTCTTCGTCGAATTGTTTGAATTGCTCGGCGGTCCGTTTGGAAAGGATGTCGCTGAGTGTCAGGTCCGCAACGAAGCCGCGGTAGGGCATCGCCAGGAACTCATCAAGGCTGCGGCTTGTGTGGAGGATGCGCCCTTGGATATCTCGGAAGATGATGAAGTCCGGCGAGTTCTCGATGAGCGTCCGGGCGAGGCTCATGCCGGAACGCGGGGTGAGGAGCGGGGCGCCGTTGACTTGCGGATCGTCGGCGAAGATCACCCAGACCTGCCGGTCCAGTCGGGTGTCGGGCTGTAGGATGATTTTAAAGGCCCGGTTGGGTTCGCCTTGGCGATTGTTCCGCAGTTCGAGCATGCCGCTCCAGGCGGACCAGCGTGCGGCCGAGTGCAGCAGGGAGGATGCGGGGAGCCCATTTTCTAATTCCTGAAAAATCTGATCAATCGCGAGGCCTGGGGCGGCCTTACGGCCGATGGTACGTTCGACGAGGGAATTAGCGTAAAGCACTTCCCCCTTGCGGCTGCAGACCAAGAATGGCCAAGGCAGCAGGTCGGGTAATGTGGAGAGGTCCGCCATCGGGGGATAGCCCGAAGATTAGGCTAGGGGCACCCTGAGCACAATAATCGTTCTTGTGGGGTAAAGGCTCTAACAATGAAGGCCCGGGGTAAGGTTTGGGGTCAGGGCTAGGGCTGAAAATGGGTATGTAGGCGTTAAGTGGATACGGCTTCGGATAATCGGCCAACGGACGACCCCGGGGTTGCCGGGGTCGTGTCTTGCTTTTGGTGCTCAGGAAGGGACTTGAACCCTTACGCTTTAGGGGCACTGGAACCTGAATCCAGCGTGTCTGCCATTCCACCACCTGAGCATTAAAGCGGATAGGTGAGCAAAGGGTTCGCCTCC
>CAIKRN010000058.1 GCA_903829855.1 uncultured Opitutia bacterium | reverse complement strand
CTCGGCCGCTTCTTTGTTTGGCACATCTCCGTTGGTGTGCTGTCTTATCCTTACCCCGATGCGATACCTCCCGCTCCTCCTCCTGGCTTTGGCGACTTCCGCCACCGGCGCCGAAACTGTCCTGCCCCTCTGGCCCGAAGGCGTCCCAGGCAAGCGCGTCGCGCCGTCCAAGTCGGTCCTCGATCGCATCGGTGCAAAGGGCAGCTACGCCGGCCACGAGACATTCATCAATGAGCCTTCGATCACAGTCTTCCCGGCCGCCAATCCGAACGGCGCGACGGTCATCGTCTGCCCGGGTGGCGGCTACTGGTTCCTTTCGACGAAGAACGAAGGCACCGGCGTCTGCGAATGGCTCAACAGCATCGGCGTCACGGGCATCCTGCTCCGCTACCGCACGCCGACGGCGGATGAGACCTTGCCGCACGACTATCCCGTCCAGGACCTGCAGCGCTCGCTCGGCCTCGTCCGCGCCCACGCCAAGGAATGGAACATCGACCCAAAGCGCGTCGGCGTGATCGGTTTCTCCGCGGGCGCCAACCTCGTCGGCCATGCCTCCTGGGACCGCACTCCCCGCACCTACGAACAAAAGCCCGGCGTCGACGACCCGCGTGGCCCTGACTTCACGATCTTCATCTACGGCGGCGGCTTCCTCGAGAAGGAGGATAAGACCAAATTCCGCGAAGGTTTCTCCGTTCCCGCCGACGCCCCGCCCTGCTTCTTCGCGGTCGCCCATAACGACGGTGCCAACCCGCTCGAAGCCGCTAAGCTCTACATCGAGTACAAGCGCCAGAACATCCAAGCCGAGATCCACGTCTACTCCAAGGGAGGCCACGGCTTCGGCACGCGCCAGACCAAGATGCCGGTCGACGGCTGGACCAAGGTCGCCGGCGAATGGATGGCTTCCGAAGGTTACTTCAAAGCCGTCAAATAAGCTGATGCGCACCCTTCTCACCCTGCTGACTTTCACCACGTTCCTCTCCGCCCAGACCCTCGTAGGGGACGGGCAGGCCGACGACACCGCCGCGCTCCAGCAGCTCGTCAATAGCCAGGGTTCGGTCCGCCTCCCGAAGGGCCGCTACCGCCTGACGAAGACGGTCACGGTCGACTTGGCCAAAACAGGTTTCGCCGCGATCACCAGCGACGGTACCGCGCAAATCATCATGGCGGGTTCCGGCCCAGCCCTGCATTTCGTCGGCACGCATGGTAAGTCGGCTGATCCCTGGAACTTCAAACCACAGGTCTGGCAGAACGAACGCGCCCCTTCCGTCGCGGGTATCGAGATTGTCGGCACCCACGCTGAAGCGGACGGCATCGAGGCCACGGGCACGATGCAACTCACCGTTGAGCACGTCCTCATCCGCGAATGCCGTCACGCGATTCACCTCACCAAGTCGAATCGGAACATCATCATCAGCGCGTGCAATCTCTACAACAACTCTGGCATCGGCATTTTCTACGACGACGTGAACCTGCATCAGTCGAACATCGTCGGCACCCATATTAGTTACAATCACGGCGGCGGCGTCGTCTCGCGGGGTGGCAATGTCCGCAATGTCCAAATTGGTACCTGCGACATCGAATATAACCATGACCCGAAGGGCCCACCCGCAGCTAATGTGGAACTGGACTCCCGGGGTGGCTCCATCGGCGAAGTCACCATCACCGGCTGCACGTTGCAACACACCCATACCGCGGTCGATTCGGCCAATATTCGGATCCTCGGTGCTGGCAATGATACCAGCCTCATCCGGCGGGGCGGCAAGGAGCACACCCAGGAAGGCAATGTGACCATCACCGGCAACGTCTTTAGCGACGTGCAGGTCAACGTTGAGATCAAACACGCCCGCGGGGTCACGATTTCAGCCAACACCTTCTGGGAGGGCTTTAGCCACGACCTATTAATTGAAGATAGCTCCAATATCGTAGTCACGGGCAACAACTTCGACCGCAACCCACGCTACCTCGTCAACGGCTACAACCTCGCCGAGAAGAATGGCGTGGTAATTACCCGCACCGAAGACTCAACCTTCTCGGGGAATATTGTCTCCGGCGTCTGGAAAAAAGATGCCGCCGTCGACATCAGGGAGTGCCGTCGCCTGCAAGTTACCAATAACAGCGTGCTCGATTCGGACGGCATCGCTCTGCGACTGACTAACACCAAGCAAAGCGTCATTAGCGGCAACCTTCTGCGTGACGACCGCCCGACAGATAAGCGTAGCCCCGCCTCCTCACTTGAAGTCAGCGGGGACGATAACCTTATCGGCCAAAATCAACTAAGCCGGAAGTAACTTAGGCTCCGCCGCGACGGATTTCAGAACCCGAGAAGCGAATCGATACGCGCCAGACCTTCTTGACGCGGGTAATCACCTTGCCCGTACCGGCCACGATGGTCTCGGGGATTTCGATCCGGTGCTGATCGACCACGGCATGGAAACCGCGCTCAGAAAAGATATCGATAAACATCGAGATCGCCAGGGTGTCGTCGAAAACGG
>CAIKRN010000057.1 GCA_903829855.1 uncultured Opitutia bacterium | reverse complement strand
GGTCGTAAGGGCGCACAGGCGCTCGCCCGCTCCGGCCGCAAGGTCCTCGCCGATTTCCCCGTCACCGACCGCGCGAATTTCAACGAAGTCCGTCCGGCCGCCGAATACCTCCTTAAGGCTTTCAGCGATGGAGTGGTCGACACGGTCGAAGTCCTCTTCGCCTACTTTAAGAACACCATGGTACAGGCTCCCCGCGTCCAGCAGCTCCTGCCGGCCGACAGCCTCGTCAACCAGGCTCGCGAATTCCGCGCCAAACTCGGCCTGCCCGAGCCAAAGTCCGCCGAGGATGAGCGCGACATGATTTTCGAACCTTCCGCTGGGGCCATCCTCAACGAGTTGCCGGCCCTCTTCTTTAAGCAGGCCGTCTATCAGGCGGTCCTCGAAGCCAAGGCTTCTGAATTCAGCGCGCGTATGGTCGCCATGAAGGCCGCCACCGACAATGCCAAGAAAATCGCCGCCGCGCTTTCGCTGGAATACAACAAGGCCCGCCAGGCCGCGATCACCCAGGAAATCCTGGAGCTCACCGCCGGCGCCGCCGCCCAGTAATCTTTTTCCTCCCCATCCACTTATACAAATATCATGAGCACTAAAGGAACGATCACCCAAGTCCTCGGCGCCGTCGTCGACGTTCAATTCCCCGCCGACAAGGTCCCTGAGATCTACAACGCGATTCAGATCGACTACAAAGTCGAAGGTAAGGCCACCCGCCTCATCCTCGAGGTCCAGCAGCACCTCGGCAACGGCCTCGTCCGCGCCGTCGCGATGACCACCACCGAAGGTTTGGTGCGCGGCAGCGAAGCCATCGACACGGGCGCCCCGATCACCGTGCCCGTCGGCAACGGCGTCCTCGGCCGCATCTTTAACGTCACCGGTGATGCCGTCGACGAACGCGGCCCCGTGGAGCACACCAAGCGCTACCCGATCCACCGCCTCCCCCCTCCTCTGACCGAGCAGGCCACCTCCGCCGAACTTCTCGGTACGGGCATTAAGGTCATCGATCTCATCTGTCCCTTCGTGAAGGGCGGTAAAGTTGGTGCCTTCGGTGGTGCTGGCGTCGGCAAGACCGTCGTCATCATGGAGTTGATTAACAACATCGCGATGAAGCAGGGCGGTTTCTCCGTCTTCGCCGGCGTCGGCGAGCGCTCACGTGAAGGTAATGACCTTTACCACGAAATGTCCGAAGCGGGCGTTATCGACCAGAAGGACCTCTCGAAGTCCAAGGTTGCTCTCGTGTACGGCCAGATGAACGAGCCGCCTGGTGCACGTATGCGCGTCGCCCTTTCGGCCCTCGCGATGGCTGAATTCTTCCGTGACGAACAGAACCGCGACGTGCTCCTCTTCGTCGACAACGTCTTCCGCTTCTCGCAGGCCGGCTCCGAAGTGTCCGCCCTCCTCGGTCGCTCGCCCTCCGCGGTGGGTTACCAGCCGACCCTCGCTTCTGAAATGGGTAACCTTCAGGAACGCATCACCTCGACCAAGAAGGGTTCGATCACGTCCTTCCAGGCCGTGTACGTCCCGGCGGACGATTTGACCGACCCGGCTCCCGCCAACACCTTCGCGCACCTTGACTCGACCGTCGTGCTCGAGCGCCGCATCGCCGAACTGGGTATCTACCCGGCCGTCGACCCGCTTGCTTCTACTTCGACCGCGCTCGCTCCGGAAGTCGTCGGTGATCGCCACTTCCGCGTCGCCCGCGGCGTGCAGGGCCTCCTGCAGCGCTACAAAGATCTCCAGGACATCATCGCAATTCTCGGTCTCGATGAGCTCTCCCCTGACGACAAGCTCGTCGTCTTCCGCGCTCGTAAGGTGCAGAAGTTCCTCTCCCAGCCTTTCCACGTTGCGGAAATCTTCACGGGCTCACCTGGCAAGTACGTCGCCCTCGACGATACGCTGCGCGGCTTCGAAATGATCCTCGCTGGCGAACTCGACCAGGTGAACGAGAACGACTTCTACATGAAGGGCGGCATCGACGAAGTGCTCGAAGCTTCGGCGAAGTCCAAGAAATAAGCCCACATGTCCCTTACGGTCGAAATCGTCACTCCTGATCGCCGCGCCTACGAAGGCCCGGCGGACAGCGTGACCCTGCCCACCGCCATGGGCAGCATCGGCATTCTGCCCGGCCACCTTCCGATCACTGCGATCATCGCCGCTGGCGAGATTATCGTGACGGCTGAAGGCAAGGTCACCCGCCTCGCCATCGACCAAGGCTTCGTTCGCGTCGTCGCCAACAAGGTCTCGGTCGTCACGGAAGCGGCGATTGATGAAGCCAAGATTGATTTGAAGGCCGTCGAGAATGCTGAAGCCCGCGCCCGTGAGGCCGTCGAGGCTGCGCGTGGCCAGAAGGACATCGACCCGGTCGAGATCGCAAAGATGGAGCAG
>CAIKRN010000056.1 GCA_903829855.1 uncultured Opitutia bacterium | reverse complement strand
TTTGGGCATCGGCTGAGTCGCGGAGCGCCAAGAGAGATTAGATTCGTAAATGCAGCTGTAGCCGGAATCGCAACCACCGGCGAGTTTGCTGGCATCGGCACCGACTTCCAAGGAGGGCAGTCGCGTCCGATCACCAACCCGAGCGGCGGCCACCTGGTCGGCCGAGATGCCGGCACGGATATTGGCACCATCGGTCTTGCGAGGCTGGGCTCCCGTCAGGAAGGCGCTCATCGCCCGGGCGTGGTCGCCACCACCGTCGCCATTTGCACGCGCCTTGTCGGCCGTGAGTCCGGTCAAAAGGGAGAAGTCATTCCGGACATTCGCCAACGGCTCAAGGATGGCGGGGAGTTTCGTGGGCAATGCGCCTTCGGCGATGGGATTCCGGCCACCGCGCCAGCCATCCATATTCACGCCGTTAGGAACGTAAATGAAGGCCATCCGATTCGGGGCCGCCTGGGAGACCGGCGTGTTGCCGCCCGCCCAAGATTTCTGCACACCCATCGCCTCGAGCCAAGGCAAGGCCAAGGCTGCGCCCATGCCTTTAAGGATCGTGCGGCGGTTGAGATGGTCGGATTTCATGCGGGGTTCACTTGGTCTTAGGCTTATTCGACACGCTTTCAACCTGCGATGTTCCCCGCCGAAGACGGAATGGATCGCTCACGACGACCGCCGCAACGAGCGCGGAAAAGCGGTTTTCACCCTTTTTAGCCCCCGCGGCGATTTTATCGATGGCGGGTTCGTCATAATATTCGACGCCTCGGCCCAAGGCGTAAATCAATAGCTTGGACGACAAATTCCGGACAAACTTCGCCTCGTCGGCCTTCAGGATTCCCTTGAGCTGGGTGGCGCCACTGAACACTCGCCCGTCCGTCAACTTACCGGATGGGTCGATGGGCTTACCTTCATCGACCTGACGAAGCTGACCGACGGCGTCGAACTTTTCGAAAGCAAAGCCGAGCGCATCCATGCGCGCATGGCAGGAAGCGCACGACGGATTCTGGCGATGCTGCTCCATCCGTTGGCGCAAGGTGCCCGTGAGTTGATGTTGCGACTCAAGTGCCGGGACTTCGGCGGGGGCGGGCGGCGGCGGCGTGCCGAGGATTTGCTCCAGAATCCACTTCCCGCGTTTAACCGGGGAAGTGCGGGTGGGATTGGAAGTCGCCGTCAGGATACTGGCCTGCGTGAGCACGCCGCCGCGATCCCCGGGCGGCAACGTCACCCGCATGAACTCCGTCTGGGTGCGCTTGCCCTTAAAGGCCGCGGTGGGGAGGCGGTAGAACTGTGCGAGCGGCCGGTTCACATAGGTGAAATCTGCATCAATGATATCCAGCACGCTCCGATTCTGGCTGACAATCTCGCCCAGGAAAAGTTCGGTTTCCTTAACCATCGCCGTGCGGATGCCCTCGTTGAAATCAGGGAATAACCCGATGTCGACCGACACCGTAGAGAGGCGGCGGAGTTGCAGCCACTGCAGACCGAAGCCCGTGACGAGATACTGCGAACGCGGGTCCTTCATCATGCGTTGCACCTGGCCCTCAAGGCTGCCGGAAAGCTTCTTCGCGGAGGCGAGCGCGAAGAGTTCTTCGTCGGGCATCGAACCCCACAGGAAGTAACTCAGTCGCGAGGCCAGGGCAAATTCGCCGACAGCATGGGCCTCGGACGCGGCGGGTTGCTCGTCTTGCTCGGCCCGAAAAATAAATTTGGGCGACGAAAGCACGACACTCATCATGGCCTGGGCGCCCGCCTCCCAGGTGCCGGCCGTTTGTTCGGCCGTGGTGAAAACCTTAGCGTAACGAGCGATTTCGCCCGTAGTGGCAGGGCGGCGGAAAGCTCGGCTCACAAACCAATTGGCGATAGTCCGCGCACGCGGTTCGCCCACTTGAGTACCAGCGAGAGCGGTTAAACGGCGCTGCAAGTCCGTACGCGTATCGAGCGGGCCGCGGAGGACGAAGCGGACGCCGGAAAGCGTGCGGGTGGTGCTGGCTAGATTGGCCGGCGGGTTCAGCCACGTCATCGTGAAGTTATGCGGCCCCTTCGGGAGCCGGACCTTCACCTCGGCGTTCTCCGACTTCGACGGCGACTTGAAGGCGTAAACCCCCACCTCGGCGCCATCCACAAGGAACGAGATGCGCGGCGGCGCATCGGTCTTATCGCCCTTGGCCTGTAGCCGGGTCGTGATGAAATATTCCCCATCGACGGGGACTTCAATCGTGCCGGACATTGAAGGCGTGGGATTGAAGTAGCGCGTCTGCTCAAAAGTCTTTCCGCGGGGAATCATGTCCATCATCGCTAGGCCGGCGCCATCAGGCTCGGGTGGCGTGAGCGGCATCGCCTTACCGGCAACCATCTGGGCGCCAGCGATAAAGCGCTCGAGGTGCACGGGCGAGAACGAGAGCACATCGCCGATATTATCAAAGCCGTAGCCCGTATCATCGGCTGGAAAATCGACGGAGAAATTTCCTTCGACGAAGCAGAGGTCGCGGATCGTGTTATTGAACTCTGCGCGATTCAGCCGCCGGAGGGTAACGCTGCCCGGGTCCACCTTGGCCTGGGCGGTAGCCTGGGTGAGCAGCTTACGGACATTGATTTCGAGCGAGGCGATTTCGGCCTCGCTCGGACGCACCGTTTTCTTCGCGGGCGGCATCTCGCCGGTGACCACTTGGTTCAGGAGCTCCCGCCAGGTGCGCTGTTCCTGGAAAAAGCGGTCGGCATTTTTAACGGCCTTAAGATCAAGATCGCCCTTGGTCTTTTCGCCCCCGTGGCATTCGTAGCAGTACTTGCTCAAGAAAGGGGCAACGTCCTTCTGGAAATCCTGCGCCGACAGAGGAGTGCCCCTAGCCAACCCGGCAAAGATGCCAAGGGCTGCGAACCCGAGAGCGCGTGGGGTGGTTCGTGGCATTCAACACAAAGACAAAACCTGTGGCGTAAGGTTGCAAACCAAAGGCCCGATTAGTCGAAATTATGTAAAATAACTGCTAAAATCAGTATACTCTTGGTGTTCAATGTTTTACATCAAAAAATCTGGTGTTTTGCCTTAAACGCTTCATCGATTCCGCCATAAAACTGCTGTTTTATGGCAAAAGTCCTCGATTAAAGGGGCACGAGTACCAAGATGCCGGAGGAAGTTAGAAACCTAAGCCATCGCTTGGTGTTTGAGAGTTACCCCCTCCCCTTTCCGAAGATGTTTACCCTGCACAGACTTACCGCCAGTTCCCTCGTTGCCGCCACCCTTCTAGGCATGATGGGATCCGCTTCAGCCATAGACCTTGAGGGCTTGGTTAAAAACTCCCCCTTCGGCGCCGCGGCAGCGGGCGGGCTGGCCAATGCTGCCCCTGGCACCCTCGAATTCCGCGGCATGTATGTCGACCGCGGCGTTTCCTATTACAGCATTTATAATCTTCAGACCAAGCAGTCGAGCTGGGTCGCCGAAGGGGAGGCTGCTTCCGTCAACGTGCCGGTCGTCATCAAGGGCTTCGATGCCGCCAACGAGGCGCTCCTCGTCGACAACGCTGGGCAGCCCCAGCGGATGGAGCTCCATCAGGCGATCGTCGTGAAGTATGCGGGCCCTGCGGCCGTGCCCATGACCACCGTGACCAACGGCATTGCCGCGACGCAAGGCGGCGCTCCCGGTGCTCCCGGCGGTATTAATATGGCCAATCTTACGCCTGAACAAATCGAAGCCTTCCGTCAGTCGATGCGCGACCGTTTCGGTCGCGGCGGCCAAGGCGGCCCAGGGGGAGCCGCCGCCGGTGAAGGCGTCGTCGCCAAAAATCGTGGCGGGGACGGGACGGGTGCCGCTGCCCCGACCACGGGCAAAACCCGGCGATAATCTTGCGACCATAAAACGCTGGCTCGAATATTTCCGACATGACCTCACTCCAGAAAAACCCGGCCCGTCGACTCCGCAAGGGCTTCACGCTGCTCGAAATCCTGATTACGATCGCCATCATGGCGCTCCTCGTGGGCGTCGTCGTGCAGAACCTCGATAAGTTCTTCGGTCAGGGCCAAGAAGGCGCGGCCAAAATCTTTGTGCGCAATTCGCTGGAAGCGCCGTTGCTCAGTTATCGCCGCGACATGGGCGACTATCCCTCGACGGAAGAAGGCATCAAAGCGCTCATCAAGGCGCCGGATGGCAAGGCCGACCAGTGGAAGGGCCCGTACATTAAAGTCCCGGGCGGCAACGCACCCAATGATCCGTGGGGCACCCCTTATCAGTATCGCTATCCTGGAACGCATAACACCGACAGTTACGACTTGTTCTCCATGGGCCGGGATAAGCAGCCAGACACGGCAGACGATATCGGAAACTGGTGAACACGGCGTGGCAGCATCCAACCGGGCTTAAGGCGCGCGGCGGCTTCACCCTTTTGGAGACGCTGCTGGCGATTGGGCTGATGACCATGATTGCGGCGGTACTCATCGGCGGCTCATCGGCGCTCCTCAAGAACGCCACCGATGCCGACCCAGAGACCGCCTTACTAGCGCTCCTCCAAAATGTACGGCGTAATGCGGTGCTCCACGGCCGCATCATCGAACTAACGCCCACGGGAGCGACCGATGACAATAGCCCAGATTTCACATGGGGCGACGAAGTCCCCATCGACGAAACGCCCCGCCACGAGGAAACCCTGCCCAAAATGGAGGACAAGACCGTCAAGATTCTCCCGCCGGAATCAGCCGGGGCAATCTTACTCGGCGGCGTCGCCTCGGAGAAATCCCTGACGCGCATGCGCTTCTTTCCGGATGGCACCTGCGACCGCGTACGCCTTGAAATCACCTTCAAGGGCGAACGCCAAATTCGGATGGTCGACCCCCTCACCTGCGCGCCGTTACCGGCCGTGCCCGCCAAATGAAACGTCGCGGCTTCACCCTGATCGAGGTACTCGTCAGCCTCGCCATCTTCGCCTTGGCGGCGGCGAGCCTAGGCGGCGCCTATGTCAACGTGTTGATGAGCCGCATTGCGATGAAGCAAGATTTTCAGGCACTCGACGATATGGCGCGTTGTCGGGCGGCCTTGCTAGAGACCCCGGGCTTCGACGATGTCGAAACCGGTGGCGAAATTCATCTGCCGGGTAACCGCACCGCACGCTGGAAGGGCAAGATCGAGCCCACTTCGGTGAGCGACCTTTTTGCCGTCGTGCTGACCGCCGAGTTTCAAGCCACTGAGAATGGTGAGTTCGGCCCTGAGCGCACCGAAGCACGCATGCTCCTGAGGCCGACTTGGTCGATTCCTTCGGATCGCCAAAAGATTCGCGACGAAGTGAAAGAGCGCCTCCTGAAAGAACGTGGCTATGATGAAGCCCTGGGGAATTCCACCTTCCGGAGCACCAAAACCACTGGAAAGAAACTCGTGCCGCCCACGGCGGCGAATCCCAGCGGCACGCCGCCCACCCCAAAGAAGGGCGGACCAACCCAGCCAGGTGGCGCCACGGGCGGCGGTAAAGCTCCACCCCCCGCGCCCAAAGGTGCCGGCAAGCAATGAGCCACCTCCGCCTAAATCGCCGCGGCTTCACCATGCTCGAAATGCTGGTGGCGCTTGCCCTCTTGGGCGCACTGATGGTCTCACTGAACACTTTTCTTTTCTCCATGGGCGAGCTCTGGGGCAAGGGGCGCGACCAGCGACTCTTTGACCAACACTCACGCGCGGTCGCGGAAATGGTGCGACGCACCTTCGAATCCGCAACCTACGGGCCGGGCGCCAGCGGCGTCAGCCTGCAAGACATCGACAACGGTAGTGGCACCACCGAGCCGCGACTCACGTTCATGCTCGCGGACGCTGGGCGATTAGCGGACTGGCCTGAAGGCCCCCTACCTGACGTAGATTTCAATGTATTTGTCGATCCGGACCGCGGTCTGATTTTCCAATGGCAATCGCGGCTAGAGTTACAGCGCGAGAAAACTGATTTGCACGAAACCGTCATCAGCCCCTTCGTCAAAGCGCTTCACTACGAGTATTACGATGCGACGCTCAAGGAGTGGAAAACCGAAGATGAACCCAAGCATGACGACGGGGGCACGGCTTGGCTCAAGCCGGCGCGCCTCCATCTGATCTTCAAGTTCCCCGAACTAAAATCCACGCCGAAGAACCCGGACGCGGTGCCCGTAGACCCTGAAGTCGTTATCAACATTCCCATCAAGCGCTCGGGCGCTTCCACGCCATGAAGAAGCGTCATCGCCGCGGATCGGTCATTATCATCGTGCTGGTGCTGATCACCCTGGCCTCGCTATCGCTCGGCCGCTTCATGGAGGACAATTCGCTGGAGCTCCAAATGTCGACCCAGGCGGCGGATCGCCAACGGTTGCGGGCGGATGCGCAGAGCGAGCTGGAGCTCGCCCTCGCTGTCATCGCCGAAATCCGCGCCATCGACCTTAATAAAATCCACGCACCATCCCAGGGCTATGAAGATCCCCATGCCTACGCCCACTTCCCCGCCCGCGACGGCCTAGAGGTAACTTTCGCCTACGAGGATGAAACCGCCAAGTTGCCACTGAGCGTGCTGACGAAGAATGACCTCATCCAACTACTCTACTCGCTCGGCCAGGAGCAACGTGATGCCGAGAAGGTGGCCGACGCGCTCGTCGCCTGGCAAAGTAAGTCCTATGAATCCATCGAGGAGGCCGCCACCGACGCCGCGTACCAGCGCTCCACCCTTTCTTATCGCCCGGCCCGACGACCATTTCGCACCTTCGAGGAGTTCCGTTCCGTCGGCGTCGCCAAGGATTTCTTCTTCGATGAGCTCGGCCACTCAACGCCCCTCTTTGATGCGTTCAAGTCATGCGTGAGCCTCTACACCTTCCCCCAATCCAACATTAACACCGCCTCAGACGCCGTGTTACTCTCCCAAGGTCTCGACGAGACCCAGCTCGGCCAAATCCGTGACCGCCAGAAAGAAATCAGCCGGAAATCCGTCGGCACCCCTCCCTATTTCCGCGTGACGGATGAAGTCCGCCTCCTCATCGGGGGCAATGCCCCCTTACGCATGTTCGATGATGAAGTCATCCTGATGTGGGTGAGGGTCACCGTTAAAGAGGGGCTTTCTAAGTGTCGGGTTAGCGCCCTCGTGGCCGTGCGGCAGGATGTGGCCTACCCCTCGGCCACCCCCAACCCGGATACCGATACCAGCATCGGCCAATCCCGGACTAGCATCAGGGCCCCGACTATTCCAAGAACAACGGGAACCTCGACAGCCTCCGCGGGGTCGACTACTACCAAGCCCTCTCCCTATCTGACCCCCGGCATCGAGGCTCCCGCCACCCTGGGCACCTCAACCATGAGTGGCCGAGTTGCTAGCAACACGATCAACTACCCCTTCCAGATTCTCGCCTGGGAGGAAGATAACGGAGCCCCACCCGCCCCCACCCATTCCGAAACACCCGCCGCCAGGCAGAACCTCAAAAAATGAGCCCCGCTTTCCTACCCAGCCTTAAAAGTGACTCACACGGTGAAGCTGCTTTGCTTCCAGGCAACCGCTTCTTCGTCCGCCGTTTCGCTGTGGAGGGGGCAGATGTCACTAGCCAGGTCAACCTCCAGCTTGAAGCGCTCTCTCCCTTTCCTCTCGAGCAAATGCTCGTCGGCCATGTGATTACCGCCGATGGTAAGCAAGTCCTCGCCTACTCCGCCCACCGTCGGCGCTTCACGCCGGAAGAAAGCTTTGCTTGGCCTGAAAACTGCCCGGTTATCCCAGAGTTTCTTGCCCTCTGCGGCCATCGCCTCGCTGAAGGCGGCGTGGTGGTGCACCAAGGTGAAGAACGGCTGACCGCCCTCGCCTGGAAGGCTGGCGACTCCCTCCCCACTGCGGTGGTCGTCACCGACCGGGCTGACCATGACGAAGTAGGCATCGCGCGGGAAGCCGCCGCCCTTGCTGAACTCCCTGCCGATTGCGCGGTTGAAATCATCAGTGGGCTGTTAACGGGTCAGATGGTCGAGGGCGCCCTAGCCCTCACCGCTAAAGACCATGAAACTTTTACGGTCTCCAAAGCTCAACTGGACGATGCCGACATCCGGGATAGTGACTTCCTCGCTGCGCGTCGAAAGAAAGAGCGTGCCAACTTGATTATGTGGACGGTCGCCCAAGCCTGCGCGGCCGTGCTGGTCATCTGCGTCGTGGCTGAAGTCGGTACGGCGTTCATCCGGGGACGCGCCAATTCGCTCGAGGCGCAAATCGAAAAAGCCCGGCCAAACATCGAAGAGATTAAAGAGCTCGATGGCATCTCGACGCGACTAGCGGACCTGGGGATCAAGCGCCTACTTCCTTTAGAAATGCTGGCCCTCGTGAACGAAAAGCGCCCAGCCACCGTCGAGTTCACCAACATCACGTGCGAAGCCAAAAAACAAAAGGCGAGCGTGCTCACCAAGCCGACCATCACGATCGACGCGAAGACCCCCAATGCGGGCGACATCTCCGACCTCCTGAAGGCCGTGAAAGCCATCCCGGAAGTCGAAAGCGCCACCAACAGCGAACCCAAGGTGCGTGACACCGCGACGACCTTCCGCCTCGAAGTAGTCTTCAAACAGGCTGACCTTCTCAAGACCGCCGAAGCCACCAAACAATGAAACATTTATTTTTCGGCCTAAAGCCCAGCGAGCGCATCATGGCGCTCGGGCTCTTTGTGATTCTCGCGGGCTTCTGGTGCGCCAACGTCCTCGGCCGCGGCCGCGAAGGCTGGGATGACTTGCAATTAAAGGACGAGGAGGTCGCTGTCCAAAAATCCTGGTCCACTCGCGAGAAAGAGATTCGGATGGCCGCAGATAGAACGATTCAAGGGCTCGACGCCGGACACGGCTACGATGAAGCCAAGCTCGTCGCCGAAGCCGTCAATGCTGCGCGCGAAGCGGGGCTCAACCCCAGCACCGAATCGCCCAAGTCGCCCCAGAAAGCCGGCAAGTTTGCGATTCATTCGCTCCAGATGTCCTGCCGTAAAGCAGACATCGCCAGCGTCCTGCGCTTCTACGAAAGCGTCAAGGTGCGCGCCCCTTACCTAGCCATCGCCCAACTTTCCATGCAGGCGGACCGTGGCGCCGGCGGCACCGTGACCTTAAAAGTCCAAGTCACCGCCTTAGAATTACTAGGTGAAGTTACGCCAGCAGTGAAGGCACCCGGAGACCCCATCCCCGGCCCAGCCCAGACGCCCACGCCCGGGACAGCCCTGACTCCGGTGCCCGCACCGACGCCAGCCCCGGCCACGAAGTAACCGCCGGAGAGTTCGGTCAGAAGCTGAAGCTCTGGCTGACCTTGAAAACCGCGGACACAATCGCAAAGGCGATAAAGGCGACAAACGAGAAGGCGGTGATGAGCACCGACGCGGAAATCGTCTGTGAAACGGTGTTGAGCCAGCGATCGAGGTCAGCCCGGTAAGAGCGCGAAATATCCCGCAAGCCGGGCGCGAGGTTGCCCGTCTGTTCGGCGACGGCCACGCGATCGAGGAGCAAGCGCGGGAAATAGCCCGTACGACCCAAGGCCTTGGAAAGGCTGTCTCCTTCCAACACGCGATTGGTGGCCTCCCGAAGCTGCTGGCGCAGCGCGCGATTCGGAGCGGTCTTTTCGGCGAGACGCAAGGCCTCGGCGGTCGTAATCCCGTTCTCCAGCAACACGGCCAAGGTGTGGCAAAAGTTGAGCACCGAGACACGCATCACGAAAGTGCCAGCCAGCGGCAGCTTCAGCAGGAGGCCATCCGAAGCGAGCATCCCCGCCTCCTTTTTACGCCACTCGTGAATGAAGATCGCGCCCACAATCAGGATGATCGCGAAGATTGGCCCGACCCAGAGAAGCGTGTTCGCAAACCAGATGAGCATCTTCGTGGCCAGCGGCATCTCGCCGCCCAGGGACTTGAGGAGCGTCTCCAATCGCGGAAGCAGAAAGAGGACGAAGAAAATGATCACGCCCACCGCGACAAAACAAATGAAGACAGGGTAAGAGAGTGCCGAGACGAGCTTGCGGCGAAATTCCCGCTGCTCGGTGAAGTGCGAGATGAGGCGTTCGATGACATCGCGGAGATTCCCCGTGGCTTCGCCCGCGGCGATGAGGTTGAGCGTCTGCCCGTCAAAGACCTTGGGGTAAGCACCCATCGCGACAGAGAGGCTTTGCCCTTCGCCCAGGCGTGCCCAGAGGCCGGCACACAAAGTGCGAAGGCGAGATTTCTGCAGGCGCAGGGCCAAGAGTCGCAAGGACTCACCCGCCGACATGCCGCTGCGGACTAAGTCCGCCATGGATTCAAGAAACGGCAGGCAGTCCGCACTCGTCGGCTGCAGATCCTTGTCGGCCACGCCGCCTTCTTTAGCGGACTCCTTCGCGCGAATCGCTGCACCAGACTCTTCCACCTTGCTGGGCTTTAACCCACGAGCCTGCAGGCGCCGAAGGGCTTCCCGACGATTGGGTGCATCTACGGTGCCGTCGGTCACGTTGCCGCCACCGTCGCGGGCACTGTAATTAAATACGGGCATCGCTCCGTTACTCGTTCGAGCTCAGGTTACGGACGAGCTCGTCAATCGTGGTGTTACCAGCGACGACCTTAAGCCAGCCGGACTTGGCGAGTGGGCGCATGCCCTGCGCGATGGCTTTTTCAGTGAGCTCGCGGTTACTGACGCGTCCGACGACCAGATCATGCAAGGGCTTGGGGTGGAAAATTTCGAAGACGCCCACGCGCCCACGGTAGCCCGTGCTGCGGCACTTCCGGCAACCCACGGCCTCGCGGAGTGACGTCACGCCTTTCAGGAAACTTTCATCCATTCCCAGCGCCTCGAGCGCGGGCAGAAGTTTGGCCCGATCTACCGGAACGGTCTTGGCACAATCGGCGCAGAGGCGACGGACGAGACGTTGGGCAATGACCAGCTCCACGGCTGAACCAACGAGGAAAGGCTCCACGCCCATATCGACCAAGCGGGTAATGGCGCCGGGGGCGTCATTGGTGTGGAGGGTCGAGAAGACCAGGTGACCCGTCAGCGAGGCGCGGATGGAAATCTCGGCGGTCTCGAGGTCACGGATTTCCCCGACCATGATGACGTCGGGGTCCTGTCGCAGTGTACTCCGGAGAGCGCTCGCGAAAGTGAGGCCGATTTCAGCGCGGGTCTGGACCTGATTGGCGCCGGGCACTTCATACTCGATCGGATCTTCAATCGTGACGATGCGCAGCTCGGGCGAGTTGATGGCCTGAAGGAAGGCATTGAGCGTGGTGGACTTACCTGAGCCGGTCGGGCCGGTCACGAGAATGATCCCGTGTGGGTAATCCAGCACCTTGCGCACCGCGGCCTGCTCCTCGGCGTCCATGCCGATGCGGTCCATGTTGTAAGCTTCCTTGCGCTGGTTGAGCAGACGCAGGGAAACGGATTCGGCGTAGATGGTCGGAATCGTCGAGACGCGAATATCGAGCACCGTCTTGCCATCACGGAAATTGATGCGTCCGTCCTGCGGGAGGCGGCGCTCGGAGATATTCAGCCGCGCCATAATCTTCAGGCGGGAAATAATAGCATCTTGGAAGCGGGCCAAGTTTTCCGGCAAAGGGACCGCGATGAGCACGCCGTCGACGCGGTAACGAATACGGAGGTTGGTCTCTTGCGGCTCGAAGTGAACGTCCGTGGCGCCTTCGGCGACCGCCTGCGTCAGGACGTCGGTAACGAAACGGACTACAGCCGCATCTTGGTCGGCTTCCACATCCGAAGGGGCGGCTTCATATTCGTCCAGCCCATCGGCTTCATCGTCAAGGCTACCAGAGCCGACGCCGTAATTTTCGGTAATCAGTTGGGCCACGCGTTCGGGCGGAGCCAAATACCATTTCGGGCGGCGGGCGGCAAAGGTCGCGACCCAGTGGGCGGTGTCGTGGTCGGGAGGGAGCGAGGTGACGAGATGCAGCCGACCCACTTCGCCGCCAGGCATCAGCGTCGGAACAACTTGGGCTTCGGAGGCAATGCGCGCGGGCAGAATCTTCAACCCATCCGGATCAATCGCGGGCTCTTCGAGCACCTCAAGGCCCGTGAGTTTCGACAGTTCGGCCAGCAAGGCAGCTTCATCGAGGCCCAAGGCTTGAGCGAGAAACTTGAAGCGGGCCTCACGCGGAGTCTCGGCAAAGGAAGCCCGGGCTTCATCGCTGAGTCTCTCGGCTATCGCCGGAGGAAGTCCGTTCCGGTTAACTGTCCGCATATTACTTGGCGGCAGGCGCGGCGGGCTTACCTTCAACCGGCAGGGGCTTGCCTGGAGCACGGTCGATAAACTTGCGCACATCGGGGCCGACGGACGATGCATCGATGCGGCTGAGGGCGTCGAGATTATCGACGGCGGAAGCATTCAAGACGTAAGGACGCATGAAAATCACCAGCTCTTGGCGCACTTCGACATCGGTCGTGGAGCCCAAGAAGTCGCCAATGATGGGAATCGGACCAAGGCGCGTCGTAACCTTTTTCTTCGTAGTCCGCTGCAGGCCGCCCATGACGATAATTTCACCGCTCATCGCACTGACATATGAATCCATGGTGCGGCGGCCGATGATCGGTTGGTCGTTTCCGTCGACGACCGTGGTGCGGATAATGTCTTCGACGGACTGCGAAACCTGCATCTGCACGGCACCGTCTTTGCCAATGAGGGGCAGGATCTTGAGGTTGATGCCGATGTCGCGCATCGTGACCGTCGAAGTAGAGGTGCCCGCGGTGACCGTGGAAGTAGTCGTTCCGGTAATGACCGGATCTGATTCGCCGACGAAGATCGTGGCTTCCTTGTTGTGGGTGGTCGTCACCGAAGGAACGGAAAGCACGCGGTAATTATTCAAGCGGTCGGTCGTGCTGAGACCGATGGCGCCGGTGAGCGAGCCATTCGGCGCGAGGGTAGCGATACCCGTGCCATTGACATTTGCCCCGACCGTGCCGCCAGCGACCGTGCCATTGACACCCGTCAGCTTCCCGGCTGTCACACTGAGTCCAAGCGCACTGATGCCATTCTGGTCGTTATCCGTTAGGGTCACTTCAGCGATGACAACCTCGACACGGACTTGCGGGAGGACGATGTCCACCTTGTCGATCAAATCATGCAGGAGGCGAAGGTCGTCGGTCGTGCCTGAGACGACGACGGAGTTGCTGCGGATATCCGGAATCACCGTGACCATGCTGCTGAATTCATCGGCGCCATTCTGTGGGCCGGAGGGCGCACCAGGGGCGGCGGCGGGGGCGGGCGTGCGGTTGAGCGTGGTCGTCTTGGCGGCCCCGTTCGTGCGGGTCGTCGCGGTATTCTGCCCAGTCACCAGCGAGGTGACGACATCGGCGACGGCTTTCGCATCCGCGTGGCGGAGGAAGATCACATCAGTCTTGGTGTTGGGATTGGACTTCTGGTCGAGCGTCTCGATGAGCTTGTCGAAGAAATCATGCTGATCGGCAGAGCCGAGGAGCAGCACGCGGTTGGTGCGTTCGTCGGCCAAGAAGGTCGTGCCCGTGCTGAGGCGGAACGGAGCAGCCCCGGAAGCGGCCTGGGGCGTGCGCAGCATGGTTGTCAGCTTGGTAACGATGTCCGTAGCCATCGCGCTCTTGAGTATGTAGGCCTTGGTGGCGATGACATCGAGCTGTGGCTTGTCGAGCTGCAGCATCAGGTTTTCAATCTTCTGCAGATTGGTGATTGAATCCGTGATCAGCAGGGCGTTATTGCGACCGAAGAATACGGGCGGGGCCGCCAGCGTGGTATTCAAGATGCCTACGATCTGCGTCGCAAACTCCTGAGCGTTTGCGTGCTTCAGGGTGAAAATCTTGGAAGCGATGCGGCCGCTGGGGGGCATCTTCAGCGTGCTATCCGCGATGAGCGCGGGCGACTCGCCCTTGGCGACGAGGTTTGGGATAACCTTGAGGAACTTGTCGCCCTGCTGAATGACCGCGATGCCGTTCAGGTTGAGCAAGGTTTCGATCGCCAGCAGTGCCTCATCGCGCGTCACGGAGGCCGGCAAGGAGAGCGTGTAGAGGCTGGCGGGTAAGGCCTGCGGGCGGAGAATGGATTTGCCCGTCCAGCGCTGCATCAGGTCGAGCACTTGGGCGACCGTTTCGTCGCGCAGGATCACTGGGCCGACCTTATCGGAGCCGGCAAGCTCGGGCACCGGGACAGCGGCGGCGGTAGCCGAGACTACGGCCGCGGGGGCGGCTGCAGGGGCGGCTTGGCCGAAAAACTCTACGGGCGCGAAAGCACCTGCAAGCATTAGGCAAACAAGAGGGAGATGAGCCCGGCGTTCGCGCGGGGACGTAATAGAGCTAATCACTGGAGTAGGGTATGGTTGGATAACACCAATCTTCAGGATAAGTTCGATTAGAAATCCGCTTATTTGAGGTTTTTTTACGCTCGGCATGTCGACCATCATGAAGGACTTGGCCTCTTTTAAGTGAACATTATTTCACCTTTATCTTGCGAATCCCTCTTTTCGACACATATATCGCACTAAATCCCCCTATTTCATGCGAGAAGATCTACCTGACTGGCTGGGCAAGCCACCCCTTCGAGGCACCGAACAATGGGACACATGGCTGAGCAAATGGCGGCAATACGCCCGGACGGAATTAAGAGACACCGCCGCGGATGACCCCGATTTTGACTTCGGACTCCTCACGGTGGACGAACGCTGGCGGGTGGCCTTGCAGTTACAAATCCGTGCCCAAATCGAAGCCGGGCGGCAAAACGGCCCCGTCCCACTATCCCTCGCGCTGGGTCGCCGGGTCAGCGACCTCGATCATGCGGGCGTCGTCGCCTGGCAGGTCGGGCGTTCGGTCGTGCAACCGATTCCGGACGCGGGCTTCACCTCGGCACTCGATTGGAGTAATGCCCGCGAGAACCCCCGTCGGCGCCGGATTTCGCATGGTATCCGTTACGGCTTCATCGCCGGATTGGGCGGAGAGCCCGCATCGCCCGCCTGGTCCTCGCCAGACTATGTCGCAGCCTACGAAGCCGCTTGGGAACTCGGCAACGCCATCGCCATCGAAGCCGACCCCCGGGGATAGGTTGCGGAATAGTCCGCGGCGGGCAGAGTGTGGCGCAAGAAATCTTTTATGGATACACTCATCATCTGCGCGGCGGCCATCGGCTTGGCCCTCTGGACGACCTACCTCATCAAATCCAGCCAGCGCTCGGCTAGCCAAACCTCCGATGATCAGGCTCGCCTGGCCGAAGCCGTCGCCCGCACCGTACGTGAAGACATCGGCAAAGAAACTGAACGCCTACGTTCAGCGCAGTCCCAACAAGCCGTGGAGTTGCGCAAAGAGCTGACGGACGGACTTCGGGAATCCCGAACCGAGATTATGGGCTCCTTGGCCGACACCCGTCGCGAATCCGCCAAGTCCGTGGCCGACTTCTCCGCCGAGACGGCCGAGAAGACCAAGGAGCTTCAGAAAAATGTCGAGACGGCGCTGGAAAATATGCGCGCCGACAACGAGCGACGGTTGAATGAAATGCGAGAGGTCGTCGGCGAAAAGCTCCAGAAGACCTTGGAGGCCCGGCTCGGCGAGAGCTTCCGGCAGGTCTCGGAAAGGCTGGACGCGGTCACGAAGCACATGGCGGAAGTCCAGCAGATCCAAGGCAACATCAACGACCTTAAACGCGTCATGGGCAACGTGAAGACTCGAGGAATCTGGGGTGAAACGTTCCTCGAAAGCCTACTCAGCGAGTCCCTCGTACCCGGCCAACAATTCGTCAAGAATTTCAAGCCGCGCGAACGTGGCGGCGATGTGGTGGAGTTCGCGATTGTGATGCCAGGTCAGGACGGCGAATCCGTCTACCTACCGGTGGACGCCAAATTTCCCCGCGAAGATTACGAACGTATCGTCCTCGCATCCGAACAGGGGAACGTTGAGGCCCTGCAATCCGCGCAGAAAGCGCTGGCAGCGACGGTGCTCGGCTTCGCCACTGACGTGAGTAAATACATCAACGCCCCACGGACGACCGACTTTGCCATCCTTTTCCTGCCAACGGAAGGCCTCTACGCCGAAGTGCTGCGCAACGCGGGCATCGAGAAGGCGTTGAAAGAAAAGAAGGTACTGGTCGCCGGCCCGTCGACGATGCTTGCGATTATCAACTCGCTCCGCGTGGGCTTCCAGACCCTCGTCGTGCAGAAAAAATCGGCGGAGATTGGCAAGTTACTTGGTGCGATCAAACAAGACTTCGGCACCTTCGGGGCGTTGCTTGATAAGGTGAACAAAAAGCTCGAAGAGGCCAGCAACGTAGTCATCGAAGCGACTTCCCGGCACACTAAAATCACCAATAAGATGAAGAAGGTGCAGGAGCTGCCGGCCAGTGAAGCCGAGTCCATCCTCCGCATGGACGCGCCGGATAACGAAGAAGATGCTCCCGAAGAGACCTCGGAAGAGTCTCCGCCCACCCCCTGACCGGGATCCTGCTGGTGGAGCCGATGAGGTTCGAACTCACGGCCTCGTCATTGCGAACGACGCGCTCTACCAACTGAGCTACGGCCCCAAACAGCAGGAAGGTAAGGCAACCCCGCCCCCGCTGGGCGGTCAAGGTTTAGATGGCATGGTGACTTGCCAGCGGCTGGGAACCCCGTAATTTCGACCATCCCAATGACTATGCGCGTAGCTAAAGAAACTGTCGTCAGCATCGAATACACCCTGAAGGACGACCAGGGTAACGTCATCGACGCCTCCGGTGATCGTGGCCCGATGGAATATCTCCACGGTGCCCAGAACATCATTCCCGGACTCGAGCAGGGTGTCGAAGGCCTCGAAGTCGGCGCCACCAAATCCATCTCGGTGCCGCCGCAGCTCGGCTACGGTGAATACAGCGACAAGCTTCTCCAGCGCGTCCCGCTCAATGCCTTCGGCGCCAACACCCCGCAGCTCGGTATGCGCTTCCACGCCGAAACTAATCTCGGTATGCGCGTCCTCACGATCAAGCAGATCGAAGGCGAAGAAGTGACGCTCGATGGCAATCACGAGCTCGCCGGCAAGACCCTTCATTTTGACATCAAGGTCGTCGCCGTCCGCGCCGCCGAACTCACCGAACTCGCCCATGGTCATCCGCACCAGTCTGGCGGTTGCTGTGGTGGGGGTGGCTGCGGCTCGAGCGAAGGCTCCGAAGGTGGCTGTTGCTCCACGGGTGAAGCTTCTGAAGGCGGTTGCTGCTCTTCGGAAGAAGGCGCCTCGGCGGGTGGCTGTTGCTCCACCGAACAACCCGTCGCCCAGAAGCAAGGTGGCTGCGGTTCTGGCGGTTGCGGTTGCTCGGCCTAACTCAGCGCTTCATTGCCTGAATCAAGACCCCGGACCTCCGGGGTCTTTTTATTGCCCATGCTCGGCGAGCCGGCAGGCTGACGGCACCCCGCCCATGAGTACCGACACCGTGCATGCGCTCGACCTAACGCCACGGCAGACCGCCATCTCCATCGCCATCATCGGCGTACTGTTCTTCATCTTTGGTTTCGTGTCATGGGCCAATGCCATCCTGATTCCTTACTTCAAAATCGGCTGCGAGCTCACGTACTTCGAAGCGTACCTGGTCACTTTCGCTTTTTATATCTCCTACCTACTCTTCTCCCTGCCGGCCGCACACCTACTGAATCGCACGGGATTTAAGCAAGGGATGATGATCGGCTTCTGGGTGATGGCACTCGGCGCCTTTATCTTCATTCCGGCGGCGATGACCCGCACCTACGGAATTTTTCTGGGCGGACTATTCACGCTCGGAGCCGGCCTGGCGATTCTGCAGACGGCCGCCAATCCCTACATCACCGTCCTCGGCCCCAAGGAGACCGCCGCCCGTCGCATCAGCATCATGGGCATCTGTAATAAGGGGGCTGGAATTCTCGCTCCACTATTATTTGCCGCGGCGGTGTTCCGCGTGACGGACACGGACCTCTTCAACCGATTGGCCACGATGGCCGCCGGGGAAAAAGCGGTGGTGCTCGATGAGCTAATCCGCCGGGTGATTGTCCCGTATGCTTGCGTCGGCACGGTACTCATGGTGCTCGGCTTCTTGGTGCGCGTCTCCCCGTTGCCAGAAATCGATACCGAACATGAGTCGGAAGAAGTCGCGGAGGCCAACGCCGACAAGACGAGCATCTGGCAATTTCCCCACCTCATCCTCGGAGCGGTGGGCATCTTTCTGCATGTGGGGGCGTCCGTGATCGCCGTCGACACCATCATCCCGTACGCACAATCGATGGGGCTGACCTTGCTGGAAGCGAAGGTCTTCCCCTCGTATACGCTGGCCGCCATGATCACCGGCTACCTGCTGGGCATCGCCCTTATCCCGCGTTTCATCAGCCAGGTCACTGCGCTCCGGCTATGTACGGCGCTCGGTGTCATCCTCTCCCTGCTCATTGTCTGCGTGCACCTACCGGTACAATTCCTGAGCCACCAAGCTGACCTCTCCCTCTGGTTCGTCGTGCTCCTGGGTTTTGCGAATTCACTCACCTGGGCTGGCGTCTGGCCGCTAGCCCTCGACGGCCTCGGCCGGTTCACCAAGATAGGCGCTTCCGTGATGATCATGGGGCTTTGCGGCAACGCGATCATTCCCCTTGGTTACGGCTGGATCGCAGACCGCTTCGGTGTCCAGAACGCCTATTGGATTATCCTGCCGTGCTACCTGTACCTCTTGTACTACGCGACCATCGGCCACAAGAAGCGGGAGTGGTAGCGCGATGCGCGTCGTAAGCGCCGCTTGGAGGTAGGGCGGGGCTCTCCGAGCCCGCCGTTGGAGACCGAGGGTGGGTAGTCGTCGGGTCTTAGCTAGCCTCGTTGTTATCGCACGCCCGCAGGCGAACGGACGCGTCGCCGACGCGTCCCTACCTAAGTGGCAGATACAGGCCAGGTCGTGACGCGGTCCAGACCCTACCCTTTTGCAGCTCATCTACTCAGCCCTCGATACAGTCCTCAGCGCTGCCCTCGATTCAGTCCTCCATTCTTCCTACCACACCCAGGTCAGCACAATCTCGACGTCGGGGTGGAGTGACTGTTTTACGGGGCAAGCATTCGCCGCGCGGATCAGGCGGTCGCGTAAATCTTCGGCAATACCGGCGGGCATATAGACCGTCGCCTCGAGCTTCGCGATGCGACGCGGAGGCTGAGCGGTCATGTGTTTCTCAACCTCAACGCGCAGGCCACGAAAGTCGAGTTCCAGCCCTTTGGCCTGGATGCCGAGAATCGTCATGATGCACGTTGCGAGCGAAGTCGCCGTGAGGTCGGTCGGGGAGAACGACTCACCCTTGCCGTGATTATCCACGGGCGCATCGGTGTGGAGGATGGTACCCGATGGACCGTGGGTGGCGCGCACGCGTAGATCACCGAGGTATTCGCAGGAGATTTTAACGCCCATGGGATGAATGTAGGCGCCGCGTCGGAAGGACCCAAACAAAAAGCCCCGGAGATCCGGGGCTTTTGAGAAAATCGCTGAAGCGATTATTCGCCGTCCTTACCGATGGCGTCGACCGGGCAGCCCTCGAGGGCTTCCATGCACTTATCGATACCTTCCTGGTCGGTTGGCTGGGCGAAGACGTAGGAATAGCCGCCATCATCCTGGCGAGTGAAGGATTTCGGGGCGGTCTCGCGGCAGAGATCGCAGTCGATGCACTGCGAATCCACGTAGAACTTGCCGGGGGCGCTTTCGGGACGCTTGTCGTTCTTATCAGCCATAGTCAGGAATTAAGTGCGGGCGGGCGGGTCGCTGTCAAGAATGCCCGTCAATTCGCCGGAATCATCACCACGAGCCGATGATGGAACCAGCCGTCGCGCCCGGCCAGAAAGGCCGAGGAAAGATGGTCCGCGGTGTCATACGTCACCTCGATGTTGGCGGCGGCCGGCAAATTCGGGCGGAGCCCCGGGTGGTCTAAACGGTCGATACGTGCGAGCGGCCTCACGACTACCGCCGCCACCGGCAACTCGAATTCCTGCAGAATGACCAAGCGCACGCGTGCCTTCGTGCCGGCATCCACTCCCTCCCAGCAATAGAGCTGCTCCATGGCGCGGGCATCATGGTCGGCGTACGCCCGCCGCAAGTCTTCGGCCAGGCTGTGCAGAGACTGCTGATTAAGCCATCCGCCGAACGCCACCAAGAAGAGCCCGAGCAACAGGCCGAGTACGGCGGCGAAAATCCGTCGGAACCAAGGGTGCTGGAGGATGGATGAAACCACGCGGAAGAGAAAGGTCGTTGACCCAATAGTGCGGTCGGAGATAAGCACGCAAGAGCCATGGTGCACGAAAGCAAGCCCTCCTCTGATTCTGGCCGATATGCGGCGCGGGGGGTTTCCGCCTCGAAAAGCGAAGTCCACGCCGCCGTGGATCGCCTTGACCGCGGCCTCTACCCTTCGGCTTTCTGCAAGATTGTCGCCGATAACCTAACAGGAAACCCCGACCATTGCGTCGTCACCCACTCCGATGGCTCGGGCACTAAGGCACTCCTCGCTTATCTCTGGTGGAAAGAAACCGGCGACGCCTCCGTCTTCCGCGGCATTGCTCAAGACAGCATCATCATGAACATTGATGACTTGCTGTGCGTCGGCGTAACGAAAGGCGTTATCCTCTCCTCGACGATCAATCGCAACGCCAAGGCTATCCCGGGTGCGATTCTCGCCGAACTCATCAATGGCACCGAAGACGTCCTTGCGATGTTGCGTGCCCAAGGCTTTGGGATCACTTCCGGCGGCGGCGAGACGGCCGACGTCGGCGACCTGACGCCCACGCTCACCGTCGATTCGACAGCCACGGCAATCCTCGCCCGCAAAGATGTCGTGGACGCAGCGAACGTCGGGCCGGGCTTGGCCATCGTGGGCATCGCCTCCGGCGGCACCTGCTCTTATGAAAAGGGAGAGAACAGTGGAATCGGCTCCAATGGCCTGACCAGCGCCCGCCACGAACTACTTTCCAAGTACTACGCCGAAAAGTATCCAGAGACCTACGACAAGGCGACCCCCGCCGAACTGGCCTACTGCGGACCCCATCGCCTCCAGGACCCCCTCCCCGGCTCCGCGCTGACGGTGGGCCAGGCCCTCCTCTCTCCGACTCGGACTTACGCCCCCTACGCCCTTCGACTGCTTCAGGCACTCGGTCCTCAACGCGTTAAAGGCCTAGTTCATTGCTCCGGAGGCGGCCAGACGAAGTGCCGCCGCTTCGGGACCAACGTCCATTTTATTAAAGATAATCTTTTCCCGACCCCCCCTATTTTCGCTGAAATTGCTAAGGTAAGTGGCACGGATGCCAAGGAAATGCACCAAGTCTATAATATGGGGCATCGCTTGGAAGTCTTCCTTGCGCCCGCAGACGTCCCGGTCGCCCTCCAGATTGCCGCCAGCCTCGGATTGGCCGCCCAAGTGATCGGCCGAACCGAAGCTTCAGCCCAGCCAGACGACTCCAATCACGTCACCGTGATTAAAGACGGACAGGCCTTAGCTTACGCCTGATTGGTGAATTCAGCGTAAAACCTAAGGGTCGGGTGGTCGGGCAGACAGGACTTGAACCTGCAACACCCTGCTCCCAAAGCAGGGACTCTACCAATTGAGATACTGCCCGGTACCCGAAAAACATAATGATTTTGTGTTGCCGTCCCTGTCAATCCGCTAGTCTCAAAACGTTCCAACCCGAAAAACTCCTCCCACTATGGAAAACGACAGCATCTCCTCCTCCTCTTCTGAATCCAAGCTTCCGCTCATTTTGGGCATTGCTGGCTTCGCCCTCGGCGCCGCCGCCCTCGTGCTCGGCTACAAAGCCAAAGGAGAAGCCGCCAGCGCCAACGCTGCTGCCGCCGGGGCCGCCCAGCAGGTCGCTGCGATTGAAGAAGCTGTCAAAAGCAAGGCCACTAAGGTCGAGCTCGACGCCCTCGGTGCCGCCGTCCAGGCCGCTGATGACCGCGCCAAGCAGAACGTAGAGCTCACTCAAAAAGCGATTTCTGAACTCCAGGCTGCTGCCACCAAGAAGGCTTCCGCTCCTGCTGGTGAAAAGGGTGGCAAGACCGCTGCTGCTGCCGGACCTGGCGAATACTCTGTGGTCGCTGGCGACAACCTCGGTAAAATCGCCAAGAAAGTTGGCATTACCCTGAAGGCTCTCTCTGACCTCAATCCTGGCGTCGATTCGAATAAGCTCCGCATCGGCCAGAAGCTGAAAACTAAGTAAGCTCCGCGCATGTCGGCGCCCGCACGCTGGTCCGTCCAGCATGAAGCGCTCCACGCCGACTGCCGAGTTTTCCGAGTTTATAAGGAACACTGTCATCACCCTCTCGACAAACGAGAGGGTGATTTTTTTGTGCTACGCTCCGGCGATTGGGTCCTGGCACTTCCCATCACGGATGACGGGCGGTTGGTGATGGTCCGACAATATCGCTTCGGCACGCGCCAGCTCTCAACGGAAAGTCCCGGAGGCATCGTCGAGTCCGGCGAAGACCCCGTCCTGGCCGCCGTCCGCGAAACCGAGGAAGAGACGGGCTTCACGGGTGGCCGCGCGCGGCTGATCGGAACCTGTGCACCCAACCCCGCCATCCAATCCAATCGATGCCATTTCGTTCTACTCGAAGGCGTCCAACCCCACGGCCAGCGGGCTCCAGATGAGCATGAGGAAATTCAGGTGCTCTGCCTTAAGCCGAAAGATGCGCTAACCACCGCCCTCGCCGAACCCGCCCAACATTCGCTGGCACTACTAGCGCTCTACCGCCTACGCGATGCCCGACCTGATCTATTTACATGACCACTCCCACCCGCATTAAAAACAAAGGCCGCGAGGCCGACCCCGTCCTCGTCGTCGGTTCGGTCGCCTACGACAGCATCGTCACACCCCATGATAAGGGTGAGCGCATCCTCGGCGGCAGCGCTTCCTATGCGTGCCTCGCCGCGAGTTATTTTGCCCCACCCCGCATCGTCGGCGTGGTTGGACATGACTTCCGCGACCGCGATCGCAAGAAGCTCGAGAAACGCGGTATCGATCTTAACGGTCTTCTGACGGATTCCTCCGGGCGCACTTTTTTCTGGCGCGGTCGTTATCACGAAAACTATAACCGCCGCGACACCGAGGATCTGCAGTTGAATGTCTTTGAGCACTTCAAGCCGAAGCTCCCAGAGGCCCACCGCTCGACGCCTTACGTGATGCTGGGTAATATCCGACCAGACCTGCAGCTCAACGTGCTCGACCAGCTAGCTGGCCCGCGCTTCGTCTTGGCCGACACCATCGATATCTGGATTGAAACCCAGCGTGAAAAACTGGGTGAGGTCATGCGCCGGGCCGATCTGCTCGTTGTCAATGACACGGAGTCTGCGAAGCTCACCGGTGAAGCCAATGTGATCATCGCTGGTCGCCAACTGCGTGCCCATGGCTGCAAGACGGTCATCATTAAGAAGGGCGAACACGGTGCCGTGCTCTTCCATGAAGAGGGCATGTTTGCCCTACCCGCCTACCCCGTCACCGAACTGCGCGACCCGACGGGTGCGGGCGACAGCTTCGCCGGCGCCATGCTTGGCTACCTCGCTTCCGTGGGCGCGACTGACTTCGCCACACTCAAGCAAGCCATGGTTTACGGCACCGCCGTCGCCAGCCTCACCGTGGAAGCCTTTTCGACGGATCGCCTAGCAAAGGCTGGGTGCCGGGAAATCCGGTCCCGCCGCAAGGAACTCCTCAAGCTCATCAAGGCTTAGCCCTTACTTCGGCGACCCAGTGTCCGCCAAAGAACGCCCAAAACCAAGGCCGAGAAGACTAGGTCCCCGGCCAGCATGGGCCAGACCGGCGGCAGCTTGTGGGCTAAGAGAGCGTAAATAAAGAAGCCGGCCTGGATAATCACGGCGAGCCCTAAGAGGGGCACCAGCCACCGAAGCTTCCGGCTGAGGTCGGTCTTACTCATGAAAATTGGCGGCGGTGAGCCTCGGCTAGGCCAATTAGGGTTAAATGTGGCTCATGGGTGACGCGATCCCGCCAAGCCGCCGGCAGGTAAATCGCCGCCCCGCCCGTCACAATGACCTTAGGCATGGACTGACCCTGACGGATGAGTTCGGCGCAGACCCCATCGAGGAGCGCACCCATCATCCCCGCGAAGCCGAGGGCACAACCCGCGCGCATGGCGTCGATGGTCGACTTACCAATCGCGGGTCCACCTAAGAGCGCAGCGGGATCCAGCGCAGGCAACAAGGCCGTCCGCTCATGCAAGTATTGAGTCATCACGCCAAGCCCCGGGGCGATGATACCGCCCGCATAGCCACGTTCCGTAAGGATATCGACCGTTGTAGCGGTCCCCATCCCAATGATGACCGCAGGTGAACCCGCGACCAATTGAGCTCCGACGCAATCCGCCAGCCGATCCTGGCCCACTTCAGCAGGCTTGGGATAATCAAACCCGAGCCCTTTAACCGTGTCGTGTTGTAAGTGATAAAAAGGCCGCCCACTGCTCATCAAGACCGGCTGAATCACCGCCGTGACTCTAGGGACGACGCTCGCTAGAGCGATACCAGCAGGTGACTGCGCCGCCAGCAAGCCCGTTAAGGCCGCCGTATCCAACGCCTGCGTGGCGATCTCGCCATGGGCCAAAACCCGGCGACCTTCAACCACGCCCCAGTGAGCGTGCGTATTGCCGACATCGAGGCAGAAGATGGACACAGCGGAAACCTAGCGAGAAGAGCGGGGGGAGCAAGGCTGGTCGATCACGGCTTGCGCAAGGTGACTTCACCCGAAGAAACCATCGTCCGCCGGCCGCCGCCCGTGCGAAGAATTAAAGACCCCTCCGCATCAATGCCATCCACCACCCCGGCGACAGGTTCGCCACGCAAGGTCACCCGGACGGACTTGCCCGCCAAGACATCATGGGCTAGCCAAAGTTTATTGAAGGACCGAGACCAGGTGCCTTCTTCGAATTGTTCCCATGCCCGGAATAAAGCGGCGATGACATCCGCGGCCGCGGCATTGACATCCAGCGGCCTGCCCAAGGCATATTCGAGTGATCCCGCCGTGGTCCGGATTTCCGCCGGGAAATCTTTCGGGGTCCCGGTAAGGTTCAGGCCTAAGCCGAAGACTAATTCACGCACGGAGTCGGCATCAAGGCGCGCCTCCGTGAGCATACCGGCGACCTTACGCCCATCGGCTGACTGCAAATCGTTTGGCCACTTAAGGCCAAGTTTAAGCCCGTGGGCTTGCTGAATATGTGCGCACAAGGCCAAGCCCATCCAGAGCGTGAAAGGCTTGAGCCGATCCGGGGGGATGAAGGGGCGGAACGCTAACGATAGATAAAGATTACCGGCCTGCGTGCTATGCCACTTCCGGCCAAGCCGGCCGCGACCAGCCCGCTGGCCGCGAGCGAGCACACCGAAAGGTGCTTCCTGGCCGACAGCCAACCGGCGCTCAGCCTCCGAGTTCGTGCTGTCGACCTCATCCAGAAAATCCACCACGGTCTGTACCTTAAGCCGACGCAAGTGCGCATCAAGCAAGGCGGCGTTTAATTCGCGCGGCACCGACTTCAATTGATAGCCCTTGCGAGTTGATGCCTTAAAAGAAAAGCCCGCGGCCCGCAGGCGCTCCAGGCGACTCCAGATGGCCACCCGGGAAACGCCCAACTCTTTCGCCAACCGGTCGCCACTGACAGGCTCACCATCGGCCTCCAAAAATGCCCGCAGGATACTGCTGTCGAGGGCTGACATGTTTAGCTCCAATCCATTCCAAGGTCGCACCACGGAGCCGAGTGAGTGATGCCGCCACACGAAACGAAGTCGGGCGACAGCGTGCCAATCGCCCCCAATGTTTCAATATTCACGCCACCGCTCACCTCCGACCAAGCCTTGCCTCGGAGCATGGGGATAGCCTCGCGTAAATCCGCGATGGAAAAGTTGTCGAGCAAGACGATATCAGCCCCCGCGGTGACCACGGGTTTGATTTGGTCGAGACGATCGACTTCAACTTCCACAATCAAGTCCGGGCGACTCGCGCGGGCGCGTTCGACAAAAGCCGTCAGCCGCTTGGCGGCCCCGGCGGAGCCGGCGGCCAGGTGATTATCCTTCACCATGATACGGTCAAAAAGGCCGAGTCGGTGATTATACCCGCCGCCTTGGCCGACCGCATATTTCTCCAGCATCCGGAAGCCCGGCGTCGTCTTCCGCGTATCGAGCAGTTTGGTTGGCGAGGAACCGAGCGCAAGGACGTGCTCCCGCGTGCGCGTAGCGACGCCACAAAGGCGTTGGAGGAAGTTGAGCAGAATCCGTTCGGCGGAAAGTAAATCGGCGGCGGGGCCTTCGACTTCGGCCACCGCGGTATCGGCTGGGACGAATTGCCCATCATAGGCGAGCGGCTTCGCATGACAGCGGTGGCCATACGCCGCGAAGACGATTTCCAGGAGTCCGAGGCCGGCAATCACAGCGGGACGGCGGGTGACAATGCGCGCCCGCGCCCGGGCCGTGCCTCCCAGCAAATCGGCCGAGGGATCACCAGGTCGCAATGGCCGCCGCGCCAAGCCGGCGCCGGCTAAATCTTCCGCGCGGGCGAGTTCGACAAACGCTCGCAACCAGGCCGCGTCCAACTCCTCCCAGCGGAGGCGACGCACGAGGCGTTCGGTCTGTCCCGGGTCACGTGGCATAGGCTGACTGTAGGGCGGGGCGAGCCCCGCGAGCAAGGGGCTTAAGGGAAGAATTTCTTGAACTTTGTCCGCCAGGATTCGGACACCGGAGCGGCCTCATCACCGCAGGCATCGGCATAGGCCTTCAAGGCCTTCTTCTCGGTGTCATTCATCTTCTTCGGCACGTCGATATCAACGCGGACGAGTAAGTCGCCATGCGCTCCACCGCGGAGGTGTGGCATACCCTCGCCGCGCAGCCGGAAAACCGTCCCGCCCTGCGTCCCTGCGGGCACGCTGAGTACCGTCTTACCTTTAAGCTTCGGGACGGTAATTTTCCCGCCCAAGGCCGCCACGGAGAATTTCACGGGGACGCTGCAGGCGAGGTCGTCATCATCGCGTTCAAAAAGTTCGTGTTCTTGGACGGTGATATAGACATATAAATCACCTGCGGCGGCGCCACGGCGGCCGGCGGAGCCGTTATTAGAAGAACGGAGTTTGGTGCCGGTATCCACGCCTGGCGGGATGCGCACCGTGACATGGGATTCCGCGATTACCCGGCCTTCACCGGCGCACGGGCGACAGGGCTTATCGATGCGCTCACCTTCGCCCCCGCAAGCAGGGCAGGTCTGCTTCATCGAAAAGAACCCCTGCGAACGAACCACCTGCCCATGACCATGACAGGTAGGGCAACGGGTTTTCTTGGCGCCCGGCTCCGCGCCAGAGCCAGAGCACTTGGTGCAGGCGACATGCTTGCGATAGGGAATCTTTCGTTCCACGCCTTCGGCCGCTTCTTCGAGGGTAATCTTTAAATCTACGCGCAGGTCTTCGCCCGCATTATCATTCGCCGCGCCACCGCCACCGCCGAACATATCCGAGAAGTTTCCGCCGCCGCCGCCGAACATCTGCTCAAAAATATCGCGGGGATCGGCGCCCCGGAAGCCACCGCCCGCCGAACCGCGTCCAGGGCCTCCGCCCATGCTGGGATCAAAAGCTGCTTCGCCGTGTTGATCATAAAGCTTCCGCTTCGCGTCATCGCCGAGCACCTCATAGGCGCGGGAGACCTTCTTGAATTTTTCCTCAGCTTCCTTGTTGCCCGGATTCCGGTCGGGGTGGAACTCCATCGCCTTCTTGCGATAGGCCTTTTTGAGGTCGTCGGCAGTCGCGGACTTCGCGACGCCGAGTAAGGTGTAATATTCGTCAGCCATCGGAGGAAGTTACTTGGCGACGCCGGAAGAAACAAAGACCGCGGCAGGGCGAATGACGCGGTCATGCAGCAACCAGCCGGAGCGCGCGACGCGGCACACGGAACCCTCCGGGGTGCTGGTGCTTGGCTCTTGGCCGACAGCTTCATGCCGAGACGGATCGAAAGGCTGGCCCAGCGGATTTACTTCGGCGAGGCCTTGGGAGGAAAGAATTGAGCGGAGCTGTCCGACCGCCATGCGGAAGCCTTCACCGACGGCTCGGCCATCCGTCTGTTTCGTGGCGGACTCAAGCCCTAGGTTCAAGGAATCTAGCGCCGGGAGGAGGTCTTCGACCAGCCCGGCCGTAGCGAACTTGCGGAGTTCCTCGCGCTCGCGCTGATGGCGTCGCTGCTGATTCTGTTGGTCGGCATTGCTGCGCAGGACGGTGTCCTTGAGCAAGGCAATCTGGCCTTCCAGCTCGGCGATGCGCGTGGCGACGTCGAGGGGTGGCTGTTCAGAGGATGAATGGAGGTCGGTCATGAGAGTTATTTTCCTTCGCGCAACTTTTCGGTGATGGATTTACGGAGGCGCTCGCGCGCAAGATCCATCAGCAACTCGGGCTGCTGTTCCACGGCCGACTGCAGGGCCAGTTTGCCCATCGGCTTGGAAACCTTGTCGTCAAAGTTATGGTCGGTGATATCCCGCGCTTCGAAGACATAATTAAATTCCCGATCAATCACGATGCGGCGCTGCGGGGTGCCATCGCCAGCGATGACCGTGATGCGATTAACCCGAACGCGAAGATGCTGGATATGGAAAGGTTGGGCGCGACCAGCGGACGGCGGGGTCGATGCCGGACCAGCGGATGGCGCGCCTGGCTTGTCGGCCGACTTGAGGCCGTTACCGATGTCCTTCGCATTGTTGTCGGTGAGAAAATTAGCTTTCCCGACAATCACTAGTCGGTCGATATCGAGTTCGGCGTCGTGCACGGTCCGACTTCCCCCTTCGAGAAACGACAGCGTGTCGACATCCAGAGAGAGTCGCTTTACCCGGAGAAACTCCGATTCCGTCCAGCGGGAAGGGTTGGTGATGACCACGCCCCCGAAGTCGAGGCGACCAAGGAATAGGTTCGAATCATTGGAATCGACCGCCAGGTGGGCGCCGGTCTTAGAGGCGAGGGTGGCGTCGAGGAGTTTGGGCGCGAATCGTCCGATGGCCCAGACCCCCAAGACCGCCACCACGACCACAAAGAGGGTAATCCCGCAAAGCATCGTGAGCAACTTGCGCAGCGCTCCGCCCCTTCGGGGCATGGATGGATCAAGGTTCATCGACACGGTTTAAAATCGAGCAGTAGGCATGCCATCCACAAGGGTCAATGGCGGACGGGAAAAGCCCTTAAAAATGGCATTTATCGAGGTATCCGTAGACAAAAAAGACCCGCGGCCTGAGCCAGCGGGTCCTTCTGTCACGGGGGTGTGACTCCCACCCTTACTGGGCAGGGGCAGCGACGACGGCAACCGGGACGTTGTCTCCGACCTTAAATTCGGGAACACCCGACTGACCGGCGACGATGCCAACAATGGTGGTCTTCTCGTCAGCCTTGATCACTTCGACGATGACTTGCTTGCCAGCCTTCGAAAGCTGCAGGCGGGACTTCGGCTCAGCCTTCTCAGCCCGAGAGAGCTCGAGCAGGCTGAATTCCTTGTTCACGGCGACAATGGAAGTGCGGGTGTTATCGACGGCGACTGGGGCGGCAGGAACATCCTTCTGCCACGAAAAACGCGGGCCCGCGTCGGCGTTGGCCGAAGAATTATTGGTCGTTTCGCAAGCGACGAGAAAGGCGGAAACGGCGAGGAGAAGCAGAGGGCGCTGCATAGGATTTGGGTAATATTAGGGTCTTTTCGCACCCCACCCTAGTCAACCCCTTAATGCTTGCGGAGGGCCGTAGGGTGGGCTTCCTCAAGTGTCCTATGAGTCAGGAAGCCGCCAAACTGATGCTCGGTCTACCCAAGGGTAGCCTAGAGGAGGCAACCCTCCAGCTGTTCGCCCGTGCCGGGTTCCCGGTGACCAAGAGTAGCCGCTCGTACCGCCCATCTTTCGATGACCCCGCCCTCGATGGCCGCTTCATCCGCGCCCAAGAAGTCGCCCGT
Organism: uncultured Opitutia bacterium; assembly: GCA_903829855.1. Taxonomy (GTDB): domain Bacteria; phylum Verrucomicrobiota; class Verrucomicrobiia; order Opitutales; family UBA953; genus UBA953. Next base: position 2,871 of record CAIKRN010000056.1, on the reverse strand, counting down.
TATGTCGAGCACGGCTTCTTCGACTGCGGCCTAACGGGCCAAGATTGGGTCCAGGAAAATAACGCCGACGTCGTCCAGGTCTGCGAACTTATCTACAGTCGCGCCTCGGCCCAGAAATCCCGCTGGGTCCTCTGCGTCCCGGAAGCTTCTCCTGTCCAGACCGCCAAGGACTTGGCCGGCAAACGCGTGGCCACCGAACTCGTCGAAACCACCCGTCGCTGGTTCAAAGCACAAGGCGTCGAATGCGAAGTCGAATTCTCCTGGGGTGCGACCGAGGTAAAAGTCCCCGAGCTCGCCGATGCGATTGTCGACATCACGGAAACCGGCTCCTCCATCAAGGCCAACAAGCTCCGCATCGTCGCCCAGTTAATGGAGACCACCACGGTGCTCGTGGCGAACAAGGCTGCATGGGCGAATCCTGCCAAGCGTGCCAAAATCGAGCAGATTGTCCTGATGCTCCAAGGCGCCCTCGCCGCCCAGCATATGGTCGGGCTGAAATTCAATCTCCCGAAGGACGCGCTCGAAAAAGTAGCCGCCGCCCTTCCCTCCCTGCGGAATCCGACCGTCTCGCCCCTCAGCAATCCTGCTTGGATTGCCGTGGAGACGATCATCGATGCCCGCCAGGCCCGCGAGTTTATCCCGACGCTCAAGGCTTCCGGCGCCGAAGGCATCGTGGAGTATCCGATCAACAAGCTCGTCTACTGACGACCCGCGCCATGGCTGACTCCGTCCGCGTCGGTCTCATCCAGCTCACCGCCGAGGACACCCCGGCGGCCAATGTCCGGAGGACGATTCCGCGTATTGAAGAGGCAGCGGCGAAGGGCGCCAAAATCATCGGCCTGCAGGAGATGTTCACGACGAAGTATTTCTGCATCAATCAGGACCCGAAGAACTTCGACCTCGCTGAGCCCATCGAGACGGGCCCGTCGGTCACCGAACTCGCCAAGGTCGCACAGCGTCTCGGCGTCGTCATTATCGCGCCACTCTTCGAAGCGCGCGGCAGCGAAGTCTACCACAACACTGCTGCCGTCATCGACGCCGATGGCACCGTGCTCGGTAAGTACCGCAAGATGCACATCCCGCAGGACCCCGGGTTTGAGGAGAAATTCTACTTCACGCCAGGTGATCTCGGCTTCCGCACCTGGAAGACGGCCCACGGCGATATCGGCGTCTTGATCTGCTGGGACCAATGGTACCCTGAAGCCGCCCGCCTCACCGCGCTCGGTGGTGCTCAAATTCTCTTCTACCCAACAGCGATCGGCTGGCTGCCCGAAGAAAAGGCCGCACTCGGCCAGGCTCAACATAACGCCTGGGAAACCGTCCAGCGTGGTCACGGCGTCGCCAATGGTTGCTATGTCGCCGCGACCAATCGGGTCGGCACCGAGGGCCGGACCCAATTCTGGGGCCAGAGTTTCGTCTCCGACCCCTACGGTGAAATTGTCGCCCGGGCCTCCATCGACAAAGAGGAAGTGCTTCTCGCCGATTGCGACTTGGTGAAGCAGCGCGAGTTCCGCCGAATCTGGCCGTTTTTCCGTGACCGCCGCATCGACGCGTACACGGACCTGACTCGCCGCTTGCGCGACTGACCTTCCGCATGTCCACGCCACGCTCCCTCGGTTTCCGCATGCCAGCGGAATGGGAAACCCAGTCTGCGACTTGGCTCTCTTGGCCGTCTAACCCGACGCTCTGGCCGGGGCATTACGATTTGGTGCCCGCCAAGTTCGCCGAGTTCGCCGCCGCGATTTCAAAATTCCAACCGGTGAAAATCAACGCCGCGGGTAAGCTACGCAGCGAGGCCGAACGCGAACTGAAAGCAGCCAAGGCGGATCTCTCCGTGATCGAACTCACGGACATCGCCACCGACGATGTGTGGTGCCGCGATCACGGCCCCATCTTCATCAAGAACGATCAGTCCAAAGAGCTCGCCCTCACCGACTGGGAATTCCACGGTTGGGGTGGTAAATTCGAAGCCTCCCTCGATAATCAAGTCCCCGGGAAAATCGCCCAGCGACTCGGGCTGAAAAAATTCAGCTACCCCTTCGAGCTCGAAGGCGGCGGCATCGAAGTCTCCGGCGACGGCCTACTCCTCACCACCGAAGCCGTGCAGAATAATCCGAATCGCGCCGACGGTCGCGATGATGCCGCGTTCCACGCGGCAATCCGCGATGGCCTGGCGATCGACGAACTCCTCTGGATTGGTGAAGGCCTTGCCAACGACGACACGGATGGCCACATCGACAACCTCGCCCGCTTCATCGCGCCGCGCACGATCCTCGCCGTCAGCGAAGCCGATAAGGCCTCGCCCAATTATGCCCCCATGCAGGAAAACCTGCGGCGCCTGCGCGAGATGCGCCCGCGCGGCCAGCGTCTCGACATCCTCGAACTCCCTTTACCTAAAGCCATTCGCCTCGCCGGTCGCGACCTACCCCCAAGCCACGCGAACTTCCTCATCGTGAACGGCGGCGTCCTCGTGCCGCTCTACGGACAGGACTCCGATAAAGTCGCCATGGGCATCGTTGGCGATTGCTTCCCCGGACGCAATATCGTCGGCATCGACTGCCGCTTGCTACTCATTGAAGGCGGCGCGCTGCACTGCCTCAGCCAGCAACAGCCGGCGTAAGGCGGAATAATTGATGCTGAGCAGACGCGACGCCGTCGCGCCCCTACCCGTTCACTTCTTCGGCTTCAGTTTGGTCGCGCAACCGCAGTCGCCCGCGCAACCTCCCTCTTTGCGTCGCTGAGCGGCGACGATCCATCGGCGGACTAACCAGCCCGCGGCCGCGCCGACTACGGCTCCAACAATGATGGCTTCGAGGTTCATGAGAGGCGGATGACTGTCTGATATAAGAGCGCGGAGACAATCCAGGCGAG
>CAIKRN010000055.1 GCA_903829855.1 uncultured Opitutia bacterium | reverse complement strand
GACATCAGCACCAAAGAAGCGCCGCCATCGAGCAGGAACTTGATCGTCGGCAGGGCTGCCGCGATGCGCTGGGTGTTCGTGATGACGCCGGTCTTCTTGTCCTGGGGGACGTTGAAGTCGACACGGACGAGGACGCGCTGGCCGTTGACGGAGCCGAGTTCGCGGAGGGTAGGAGCAGGCATGGTGGGAAAGTGAGCAGAGAAAGGCGTAAGGCCTAGCGTGGGAAGAACAAACCGCCCGAGCCGTCGCAAACCCTCGTATCCGCCCTCCCCCACCCCGCGGAAAGCCCAAAACAAGACAGGCGGCCCGGATGGGTCGCCTGTCGCGGGAGGAATCTGCCAGCGCTTAGAGCTTGGCGGTAACCTTACCCAGAAGCTCGACGACGCGGTTGGAGTAGCCCCACTCGTTGTCGTACCAGCTGATGAGTTTGAAGAAGTTCTTGTTCAGCTCGATCGAGGAACCGGCGTCGAAGATCGACGAGCTCTTGTCGTGGATGAAGTCAGAAGAGACCACTTCTTCGTCCGTGTAGGCCAAAATACCCTTCATGTAGGTCTCGGACGCCTTCTTAAGGGCGGCCTTGATCTCGGCGAGGGAGGTTTCCTTGACGGTCTTGACGGTGAGATCGACGACCGAGACGGTCGGGGTCGGCACGCGGAAGGCCATGCCCGTCAGCTTACCCTTCACTTCAGGGAGCACGAGGGCGACCGCGCGAGCAGCGCCGGTAGCCGAAGGGATGATATTGATCGCCGCAGAACGGCCACCCTTCCAATCCTTCTTCGAAGGACCGTCGACCGTCTTCTGGGTAGCGGTGTAGGCGTGGACGGTGGTCATGAGGCCTTCGGCGACGCCAAAACCTTCCTTCAACAGCACGTGGACGAGCGGCGCGAGGCAGTTCGTGGTGCAGGAGGCATTCGAGATGATGTGGTGATTAGCCGCATCGTACTTGTCGTCATTAACCCCAATAACGACGGTGATATCCTCATCCTTGGCCGGAGCGGAGATGATGACCTTCTTGGCGCCAGCTTCGAGGTGACCCTTGGCCTTGGCGGCTTCGGTGAAGAGACCAGTAGATTCGATGACCACCTGGACGCCGAGGGCCTTCCAAGGGAGTTCAGCCGGGGTGCGGGCAGAAACCACGAGGATTTCCTTACCGTTCACGACCAGAACGTCGTCTTCGAGCTTATCGGGGGAGGACTTCTTAGAGGAGACGGTGCCATTGAAGCGACCCTGCGTGGAGTCATACTTCAGCAGGTAGGCGAGGTTGTCCGCCGGGACGATATCGCCGACAGCGACGACGTCAAAGGTCGTGCCGAGGTGACCCTGTTCGACGAGGGCGCGGAAGACGAGACGGCCGATGCGGCCGAATCCGTTGATAGCTACTTTGGTGGCCATGGTGTGGTGTGAGAAGAGTGGGATTTCCCGAGAGCGGGAAAGGGATGAAAAAGGGAGCCCCGCCCCGCATTGGCAAGCGAGAATGCGATTTAGGCCCCCGCCGACCAAACTCCGCAGCCATAGGGAGGCAGAATGACCCGATCATCGGCCAGGCTGGGGACAGGCCCAGGCGCATGCGGGCAGGACGGGAAAGGCGAAAGGACCACAGACACCCAGGCCCCGGTCCGAGGCATAACCAGCTCCACCGGGGCGTCATGAGGGTTGCAGGCCAGCATAATCCGGGCGGAACCGAGCAGGCCATCCGCGTTCAAGACCGCGACGAAAGCCTCACCCTCCTGCTGGTGGGTCACTTCCATCCAGCCAGCGGACACCGCCTGACGCGGCCGTAAAGGTGCCCCGGCCGTTGAGAGGCGGAAGCCAATGAGGCGCGCCACGAATTCATGGTCGCCGCGGAATCGCTCCAGCCGAATAGGGTCAAGTCGATTGAGGTCACCCCGGCGCCAGGTATTCCCGACGCCACGCTTGGTCATGAGGAAATCCTGCCCGGCACAAAGCATCGGCACGCCCGCCGAGCAAAGCAGGATCAAGTGCATCATCCGCGTGCGCAGGACATCGGTCGAAGAAGGATCCAGTGCATCGCAATTGGCCCGCTCGGTGATGCGATCCAGCCAAGCCATGTCATCATGCGATTGGGCGTAACGCAGACGTGCCGAAGGGCGGATGGCGCAGGCGGCAACATGGTGGAGGAGGTCCGCGGCTTTGGCGTGACCACGCACATAGGAGGGCAGGAATTCACGGAAGGCGTCATCCCAGCTCGTCCACGTGGAGTCATCGAGGTCGCGGGCGATGTGACCACGGAAACTCCACGGCTCAGCGATGAGAATCTTGTGCGGATTGCGCAAACGGAAGTCGGCCTCGATCTCACGTAGCAACGGCGTACCGAGCAGCTCGGCTAGGTCCAGGCGCACACCATCAACCCCGAGGGTCTCGGTCCAATGGCGCAAAGAGGCCAACACAAGTCGCTTGAACATCGGCGCCTCGGCGCGGACATCGTTACCGCAACCGCTCCAATTCGTCAGTGCCCCCTGCGGATCAACGCGATAATAATAAGGTGCGTCAATGGCCCCGAGCCCGTTGGGCGAACCAAAATGGTTTAACACCACGTCCATGATGACCGCGAGTCCACACTCATGGCACGCTCGCACGAGATCACGAAACTCCTCCATCGCGACGGCGCCGGGAGCGGAAGCGTAAGCATTGGCGACACCGAAAGCGCTGACGGGCATGTAGCCCCAATGATATTCTTCGGAGTTCGTGTGTTCGAATTCAGCACACGGCAATAATTCCAGCGCGTTCACCCCGAGTGAGCACAGATAGTTGCCCTGCGATCGGATGTAGCGGGTCAGCTCACGGTAACCGCCCGTAGTGGCATTTGCGGCAGATAAACCAAGTAAATCACGCAGGTGGCCTTCCAGAATCACCAAGTCCTCGACCGCCGGGGGTACATAATTGTCGGTGAAAGGCCGTAAGGTCTCCGCTCCGATAATAACCCCGGCAACCTGCGCGGGCCCCACGACCGCACGGGCCCAAGGGTCCACCATCTGCGTCTCGCTGAAGCGATCATCCATCTCGGAATCTTTCCCCAGCAAGGTGACCCAATAGTGACAACCACTGAGGTCCTCGGCCACGCTCGCCGCCCATTCGCCCTGCCCTTCCGGCTTAAGCGTCAATAGGTGTTCCGGCCCGCCCGACGCCTGCCGCCAGTTGATTTCGACAGCGCGAGCCCGGGGAGCAAAGATTCGGAATAACGTGGATTGGCCCGTGACGATGGCTCCGAAATTACCGGGAGGCTCCAAAACATCGAGCGGGTCAGAAGCAAGGATGTCCGCCAATTCAAGCAGGCCTGGCGATTCGTAGATAACCCGGACCGGACGAGCCTCTGGGTCAGCTTCTTCAGCTCGGAAGCGGAACACGTGCCGATCTGTCCGCAAGCGTGACACGACCAAGTTACGATGATACCCGGCATCGCGACGGACATTGTCCGCATCATGCGGGGGCTCTACCCAGCGGCCCCCGTCACGCAAAAACTTGAACTCCGCGTCCACTTCGCCGCGCAGGACCTCGGCGAGCGGTACGCTCAGCTCAAAGCCTTCAGCCCCGTCCACACAGACCGGGCGCAGCAGCCAGCGATTCATATCGAGCGCCCGACCCCAGTCATTGAAGGCCCCGACGACAGACACGGTGCCGTTAGCGACATCTGGGCAGAGGACTTTCCAGAAAAAGAAATGCACCTGGCCGGCCTCGATCCAGTGGCCGGAACGAAGCGACCAAGCCCGGACATCGGCGGGCTCCAACGCCACCATGCGCGCAGGCGGGTTGAGCGAAAGCGGCGGCAAGCCCGGCCCCACCCAATCCTCGGCGAGCACGACGAGTCCGGAGACCTTGGTCTCCCACCGTGCGCTGGCCAAGTCTCGCGTCATTCCCCGCAATGAGGATGTCGGAAAAACATTTGGCGAGCAAAAGCGGGCTTCCCTCCGTGCCTTCGCTTCACCACGATGCCGGCGTGGAAATAAGCGTACTAGTGAGCGACTGGGAAGGTCACCGCCTCCTGGATTCCGGCGACGGGTTCAAACTCGAGGAGATCGGCGGCGTCCGCATGATCCGCAGCGAGCCCAAAGCCTGGTGGAGCAAATCCCTGCCCGCCGCCGAGTGGGCCCGCGCCGTCGCCGAGCACGAGGAAGGTGGCCGCGAGGGTCGGTGGAAACTCAAAGGCAACTGCCCCAAGGAGTGGGAAACCCAACTCGGCAAGATTCGCTTCCAACTGCGGTTCATGGACAATTCTAAGCAGTTCGGCGTCTTCGCTGAACAATCCCCGCATTGGAAATGGGTGGCCGCCCGCCAACAGAAGAGCGAGCCCCGCCCCCGCCTGCTCAACCTTTTCGGCTATACGGGTGCCGCCTCGCTGGTGGCTGCCCAAGCCGGCTGGCACGTTACGCATGTCGATGCCTCCAAGCCCGCCGTCGCCTGGGGCCGCCGCAATCAAGAGCTTTCCGGCATGGCCCAGGAGCCCATCCGCTGGATTATTGAAGATGCGATGACCTTCGTGAAGCGCGAGGTGAAGCGTGGCAACAAGTACGAGGCCATCATGCTCGACCCACCCGCCTTCGGTCGCGGACCCACTGGTGAATTCTGGAAAGTCGAACGGGATCTCGCACCCTTGCTCCGCGCCTGCCGCGAGCTCCTTTCCGAGCAAGCGCAGTTTATCCTGCTCACCGTCTACACCATCGACGCCTCTTCTATCCTCTGCCATAACCTGCTCGAGGAGAACACTCGCGGGCTGGGTGGTAAGATTGATATCGGTGAACTGGCCCTGAAACAGGAAGGTGCTGGCCGTTTACTCCCGCTTTCTCTGTGGGGCCGCTGGACCGCCCAAGCCAAGGCATAAGCCCTAGCATTAGGTGGCATTAGGCCCGAAGACATTTTAAATAGTTTCCAACCCGGGCTCGTTACCCTCTAAATAGAGGGCGTGAGCCTTGTCCCTGACCAAGCTACCTTCCGCCAACTGGCACAGAAGAACGACCTTATCCCGGTGTGTCTCGACCTGATGGCCGACCTTGAGACCCCCGTCTCGGTCTATGCCCGGCTTCGCGCCCTCGGCTCCCCATTCCTTTTCGAATCAGTCACCGGCGGCGATAAGCTCGGCCGCTACAGTTTCTGCGGAGCGGCTCCAGCGATGACGCTCACCGCCTGGGAAGATCGCACCGAAATCACCCGACGCGATGGCTCGAAGGAAACCATCCCGACTCCGGCCGACCCGCTTACCCTGGTTAAGAAGGAACTTTCGAGTCTGCGCGTGGCCAAGGTGCCGGGTCTCCCCCCTTTCGTCGGCGGCATGGTCGGTATGGTGAGCTACGAATACGTTCACCGCGTCGAGCCGACCGTCCCGAAGCCTGCGAAGGATCCGGCCGGCACACCCATCCTTCACTTCATGCTCGTCGATCGCGTCGTCGCCTTCGACAACGCTCGCCAGACCCTGCGCCTCATCGTCAACGCTCGCGTGAAATCGCCGGCCGAAGCGGACGCCGCCTGGGACGCCGCCCGCCAGGAACTGGAAGCCCTCCGTGCCGTCGTGACCGGACCTCGAACCGCCGTAGCCGCCGAACTTCCAGCGATCGCTGAATTCGCCACGGGTTCGGCCAATGTCAATCAGGCCGACTTCGAAGCCGCCATTCACAAGACGCAGGAATACATCCGCGCGGGCGATTGCGTGCAAGTCGTCCTCTCGCGCCGCACGGACGTAGCCTTCAAGGGCGATCCGCTCGACCTCTACCGCGTGCTCCGACACGTGAATCCGTCGCCCTACATGTTCGTGATGGAAACCGGACGCGGCTTCGACGTCGTGGGTGCCTCCCCAGAGGTCAACGTCCGCCTAACGGGGAGACACTGCGAAATCCGCCCGATTGCTGGCACCCGCCCGCGAGGAGTCGACGAAGCAGCCGATCGCCGATTAGAAGCCGAACTCCTCGCCGACCCCAAGGAACGATCCGAGCACCTGATGCTCGTGGATCTCGCTCGTAATGACCTCGGGCGCGTGTGCGTCCCCGGTACGGTCAAAGTGCCTGATTACGCCATCGTCGAACGCTACTCACACGTGATGCACATCGTGTCGCAGGTCGAAGGCGATCTCGCGGCAGACAAGGATGCGTTTGACCTCTTCCGGGCGACTTTCCCCGCCGGCACTCTTTCTGGTGCGCCTAAAGTGCGCGCCATGCAGGTCATCTCGGAACTCGAAGGGGAACGACGCGGCGTCTACGGCGGCGCGGTCGGTTACTTCGGTTTCGATGGAGGACACGATTCCTGTATCGTGATCCGCACCGCCTCGCTGCGTAACGGCGTCGCCAGTATCCAAGCAGGGGCCGGTATCGTGGCGGATTCAGTGCCCACGTCGGAGTTCGAAGAAACCATCAACAAGTCCAAAAGTGTGCTCCGCGCGCTGGGCCTTGCTGCCGGCCTACGCTCCTAGCCGCACCCCCGTGCCTAAGTCGAAGCCACAGAAGAGCGCCAAAGCAAAGGCGGCAGAGGTATCGGCCCTCGAAAAGCCGCTGAGCCCGCCCGCACCCGTGCCACGCTCAAATCTACCATCAGACACGGATCCCACCGAACCAGGATTACCTTGGGAGGAGTTATCCACAGAGGAGCGTTCGCCGATCCGCTATTACCTCGATCAAATCGGCAAGACGCCGCTGTTGACGCTCGAAGAGGAAACCGCCCTCGCCCGGCGCGTGCTCAAGGGCGATGAGGCCGCCCGGCTGAAGATGATTCAGTCGAATCTCCGCCTGGTCGTGCGCATCGCCAAGGATTACGATGATTTCGGCCTGTCGCTCATGGACCTCATCAGCGAGGGCAACTTTGGCCTCATCAAAGCGGTGGAACGTTTCGACCCCGATAAAGGCGGCAAGCTCAGCACTTACGCGGCATGGTGGATCAAGCAGGCCATGAAGCGCGCCCTCGCCTCCAACGGTAAAACTATCCGCCTCCCGGTACACATGGTCGATCGCATCGCCCAGATGCGCCGCACCGTTAATCGTCTGACGACGGAATTAGGCCGCGAGCCCCATAACGACGAGATCGCCCAGGCGATGGAAATCCCCTTGTCGAAGGTGGTGCACATGAAGTCGGTGGCCAATCGCGCCGCCTCGCTTGACCAACCCGTGGGCGAGGAAGGCGACGCTACCTTGGGCGACTTAGTTAAAGACGAATCCGCCCGCACCCCCTTTGAGACCCTACGTGGCAAGTCCGATAATGCCGAAATCGGCGAGATGCTCGCCGCACTGGACCCGCGTGAAGCGGAAGTGCTGACCCTTCGTTTTGGACTCAATGGCGAAAGCCCCCTGACACTCGAGGAAGTGGGAGAGATGTTTAAACTTACCCGTGAACGCGTGCGCCAACTCCAGCAGTCGGCTCTGATGCAATTGCGCCGCATCATGACGGAGCGCCAAAAACTCCTGACGCCCGAAGACGTCCAGAAAAACAAGATGGCTGAGGCCCGGACCGAAGTGCTGAGCGAATTCTTCCGCGCCAAAGGCGGACCCGCCAGAGCCAAGCCCCCCCGCACGCGGGAAGGGCTCTGAACCGGTTGCTTATTATTGTTCCCGGGTTGCTCAAGTTCAGTCCAGCCCCGCATCGATTTTAAACATAAGCCTGCCGTTCAGGCAATGGCAGGACCTGTGCTTACAAATAAGCATGATCCTGACTGACTACAAGGGAGCCAATCTCTTCGACGAGCTGGTCGACTCCACGGGAAAGATTCGACCCTACTACCGAAATGTCGCGGATAAACTTTCGGGCCTAGGGAACGACGAGTTAAGCCAGAAGTTGCGCAGCCTCGAACTGCTGTTCCTTAAACAAGGAATCACCTTCACCGTCTACGGCGATGACCAGGGCACCGAACGCGTCTTCCCTTTCGATCCCTTTCCGCGCGTTATCCCCGCTGTCGAGTGGGAGCATATCGAAGCGGGATTAGTCCAACGCATCACAGCGTTGAACCTATTCCTCTACGACGTCTATCACGAGCAGCGCATCATCAAGGACGGCATCATTCCGCCGGAAGTGGTCTTCGGCGCCTCTCATTATCGCCCAGAATTCGTCGGTGTCTCCGTGCCTAAGGACGCGTACATCCATGTTTGCGGTACCGACTTGATCCGTGACCAAGACGGACGCTACCTCGTCCTGGAAGATAACGGGCGCTGCCCTTCTGGGGTCTCCTACGTCCTGGAAAACCGGGCCGCCATGAAGCGGGTTTTCCCGCAACTCTTCAGCGCCAGCGGCGTCCGCCCGGTCGACACCTATCCGGCCGACCTCTTGGCGACCCTGCGCCACGTCGCCCCGCGCGAGAACCCCAACCCCAACGTGGTCCTGCTCACTCCCGGGGTGCACAACAGCGCCTACTTCGAGCACTCCTTCCTCGCCCGGCAGATGAGCATCGAAATCGTCGAAGGCCGCGACCTCATCGCGCTCGACGGCTTCGTGTACATGCGCACCACGCGAGGACTCCGCCAGGTCGACGTCATCTACCGACGCATCGACGACGACTTCCTGGACCCACAGGTCTTCCGCAAAGATTCCTGCCTGGGCGTTCCGGGCCTAGTCGATGCCGTCCGCCGCGGCAACGTCGCCTTGGCGAACGCCATCGGAACCGGCGTGGCCGACGACAAGGTCACGTACGCCTACGTCCCAGACATGATCCGGTATTACCTTTGCCAGGAGCCCATCCTCGATCAGGTGCCCACCTACCTCGCGTGGCGCGACAGCGATAAGAAATATATCCTAGAGAACCTTCCGAACCTAGTCGTCAAGGCGGCCAATGAGAGCGGCGGTTACGGCATGCTCATCGGGCCAGCGGCCACCGCCGCACAGATTGAAGAGTTTCGCCAGAAAGTGACCGCTCACCCGCGCAACTACATCGCCCAGCCGGTCGTAAATTTCTCGCAACACCCCACCCTCATCGACGGCACGCTGGAAGGTCGCCACGTGGATCTTCGCCCCTTCGTGCTTTGGGGCGATTCCATCAAGGTGCTCCCTGGCGGCTTGACCCGCGTCGCCCTCACGCGCGGATCCCTGGTCGTCAACTCATCCCAGGGCGGCGGCAGCAAAGACACCTGGGTCCTCGCGGCCTAAGCTCCACGGCCATGATGCTTTCTCGAGTCGCCGACCACCAGTATTGGATGGCCCGTCAAATGGAACGGGCCGAGAACCTTGCGCGCCTGGTCCGCGTCTCGGAAGAGATGCTACTCGATGATGAGACCCTCGGCCGAGGCACTGCCCAGGAATACTGGACGCCCGTCCTCGCGGCCACGGCCATGGAAGCCCCTTTTCGCATGCTTTACCCTGAACCCAAGTTCGGCGACGTGGCCCGCTTTCTGACCCTCGACCTTCGGAATCCAGATTCAATCCTGTCCTGCATCCGGCAAGCCCGTGAAAACGCCCGCTCCGTGCGCGATAAAATCTCCGACGAGATGTGGGCGGAGATCAACGCCTTGAATATGTTCGTAACCTCGAGTGAAGGTCTGGAACTACTCGAACGTTTCCCGCAGGCGTATTACGAAAAAATCATCTCTTCCTCGATGCTCTTCGACGGCATCACCGACGCCACCCTCACCCGCGACGAAGGTTGGAATTTCCTTCAGCTGGGGCGCTTGCTCGAGCGTGCGGACATGACCAGCCGCTTCCTTGATATCCGCTCGCAGGCCCAGCCGATTGCCGGCGAATCAGCCTTGGAATCCCTCCAGTGGGGCGCTGTCCTGCGGGCTTGCAGCGCCCACGCGGGCTATCGTCGCGTCCACGGCGGCGAAATCAGCGTCGAAGGCGTCGTGGATTTGCTCCTCTTCTCCAACGAATTTCCCCGTTCCGTCCGCCACTGCATCCGCCGGGCGGACGAAGTTCTGCACGACATCTCCGGTACCCCCACCGGCCGATATTCGAATACCTGCGAGAAAATCACTGGAGCCCTGCTCGCCAAACTGAGTTTCGCTGGCCCGCCTGAAGTCATGGCCCGCGGCTTACACGCCTACATCGATGAATTGCAGTTACAGCTAAACTCGGCCGGGCAGGCCGTCTTCGAGAGTTACGTGCTATTACCCGGCGAGATTGATCGTCATTTCCCGCGCGGCACCCGGCCCGACTCCCTTTCCGACTGGCATCGCGAACAGCAGCAACAACAGCAGCAATAAGGCCGAACTGCCGACATGAAGCTCCGCATTCTGCACCGGACTGAATACCGCTACGCCCTACCGGTCAGGAATAACACCAATGAGCTGAGGGTGACCCCGCTCACCACCCATCGCCAGAAACTCGGTCTCCATGTGGTGCGCGTGGTCCCCGCCGTCCGGATGCGACGCTACCCGGACCTGTATCGCAACAGCGTGCACCTCTTTGAAGTCGAGGAGCCCCACAAAGATCTGGTCATCGATGTCTCCAGCATGGTCGAGACCCTGGCCACGCCGATTTCGGCGATCCCTACTGACGTCTCCCTTTCGCGGGTCCGCAGCGAAGAGAT
>CAIKRN010000054.1 GCA_903829855.1 uncultured Opitutia bacterium | reverse complement strand
TTCGCCCACGCTGATCTCGTTAGGGAAGGCCTTCGCCTTGGTTTTGATGATATCCGCATCTTCCTTGGAGAGCTTACCGGCTTTGCGGGCGTCATAATACTTAAGAAGCATTCCACCCGTCTTCATGTCCTGGAGGGTGACGCGCTTGGTGCCAAAGGTAGCCGCGCAGAGATGGCCAGCATGCACTTCCTTCAGGGTTAAGTCGGCGAAGTTCAGCATTAGGGTATCTTTGGCCTCATGGAATTTGAAACGCATCGTGGCGGTGCCATCGATAAACTGGAAGGCGTGCCCGACATCCACCGCGTGAATGGCCTCGGGATGGATGTAGATGTACATCGTCCCGTCCACGAGATCGACCTCCTTGTTGCCTTTCGCGCTCCAGGAACTGCTGGTGTTCCAGCCATTACCCGGTTCGTCCTTCACCTTCTGCGTTTCCTTCCGCTCAAAGTCGTCGGAGAAAACGAGGGTGCCAAAGTTTTGTTCAGCCGCAGCCGAAAGGGCGAAGCAGCAGGCAAGGATAGGGATGATACGCATGGGAGGGGTAAGCGGACACTGTGGTTGGACTCAGCTAAGCCAAGCGGTAATGCCTGATTTGAGGTAGGGGCAGCACCGCGTGCTGCCCTAAATGCCCCTATGTCGGCACGCAGTGCCGACCCAACCCACGACAGATAACAGCGGTTGGCGGTTGGGAATAACCGGCCGCCGCGGGCCACCCGCGGACAGCGGCGCGACTAGGCCGTCCCTGCCCGACGCGTCAACCCAGGGTCCGGCGATTCACAGCGATGAAGTTCGCAATCAGGAAATGCTCATCCCGTTCGTTATAGCGCTCAATCCGCATGACCCCAAGCGGCGTGATACGATACAGGTCGAATTCAGCCTGCTCAAAGAAACGCCAAAGGTCGCGGAAGAATACGTGCGTGTCGATATTCGTGCCGCCGAATTCGAATTGGAGAACCTGCGTACGGGTGATGGCTTCTCCAAATCCCTGCAGGACTTTTAATTCATAACCTTCGACGTCGATCTTGACCACATCGAGCACACGCGAACCCAAGCACGTTTTCCAGTAGTCCTCGAAACGCCGGACCTCGACCGTCTCAATGACGTCGAACTGGATATTCAAATGCCCGAGCGAACGCTGGGCTAAACTGGCCATACCGGAACCATCTTTGTCAGCGAAGAGCGGCATGCGGCCGGCCACATCGGATAAGGCCGCCTGCTGCAGGTGCACCTTGGGTTGGCCGTTAAAACGTGTCCGCAATAGATTGAGATTACGGGTCGATGGCTCGAATACATGCACCTCTGATCCGGGGGCACAGCGGATGAGTTCCGCGGTATATTCACCGACATTGCCGCCGATATCCACGGACAGAGACGGAAGTCGATCGAGCATTTTCATGATCATCTTCACCTCTTGGTCGATAGTGGCCGTGCCGTAGCCCTTGCCGCACAACCACGACACGCGACGTTCGATGGACGTCAGCAGGCGGTAAACAGGGCGTAAAGGGCTCGACCTCATAAGGTGCTTATGCCGACCTCCATAAGATTCTGCGATGAAAAACCCAGCCCCAGCGTCTAAGTCTGACTCGCCATTTCACCGTTGGCATCAAAAGTGTGCCCATGGCTACCCGTCGTACTGCGCCCTGGATTGATGTCACAATCCCCTTTGAAAACGGTATGCACACCTGGCCGGGGAATCCGCCCACCGTGATCAAGCCGCACGCTTCACTGGCCAAGGGTGACGTCTGCAATGTCTCGGTCTTCAATCTGAACACCCATGCGGGCACGCACATGGACTCGCCCTGGCACTTCCTCAAAGGCCTTGGCACGATGGATGACCTACCCTTTGAGGCCGTCATCGGCCCCTGCCGCGTCGTCGAAATCAAGGACCAGGAATCCATCAAGCCGGCCGAACTCGCGAAGCTGAAGCTCAAGAAAGGCGAGCGCATCCTCTTCCGCACCCGCAACTCAAGGGTGAGCTGGAAAAAGAAGTCCTTTGATAAGGATTTCGTCTACGTCTCCAAGGAAGCCGCCCAATACCTGGTCGACCAAGGCGTACGCACGGTGGGCATCGATTACTTCAGCGTCGGCGGTTTCTACAAAGACTCCATCCCGACCCACCATATCTTGCTCGGCAAGAAGGTGTGGATCATCGAAGGGCTCAACCTCGCGAAGGCCAAGCCTGGCCGCTACGAGATGATCTGTCTACCGATCCGGATCGCGAAGGGTGACGGCGCGCCTTGCCGCTGCTTACTCCGTCCGCTCTAGGGCTAGTCGATGGCCTTCTTGCCACGCGCAAAAGCACTCGGCGTCACGCCAGTGTGCTTACGGAACTGCGCCGTAAAGCTGCTCTGATCGCAGAAACCGAGGCGGCGGGAAAGCACGCCGAGTTTCTCCTCGCCCTTGCGAATCCCTTCACAGGCGGCACGGATGCGACACTTCATCCAATAGTCGCGCGGCGAAAGGCCGAGCGCATCCGTGAAACGGCGCTGAAGCTGACGAACCGACAGACCGCAGGCATCCGCGAGTTTCTGGGCCGAAGGGTATTCGGCGACATCTTGCTGGAGCATGCGCGTGGCCGGCCCAATCTTCACATTCATCGAAGCCACGGGCGCCTGCCCCATACACACCCGGGAGACTCCGAGAATACCGATAATTTCCCCTTTACGATTACGTACGGGATATTTGCTCGTCACATGCCAATCCGGCAGGCCGACGGCATCGAGACAGATCTCGATCTTGTCCAAGAGCGGCTTGCCCGTGCGGTAAACCTGCTCGTCATCCGAGGTATATGATTCCGCAAGAACACCTGGAGTCAGCTGAACGTCGGTCTTGAAGAGCATCTCCCACGCTTCGCGAAAACCATGACGGGTGGTCCAAAGCCCGCTCGCATAGAGATGCTCGCCCGCACGATTCTTAAGAAAACATAGAAAGCCCGGAAGGGAATCGAAGATCGACATCGTCTCAACATCGACGACGACCTCACGGAGATAGTCCTTCTGCTTTTGCAGAAGCTCGGCTTGGGATGGTGTCGCTTTTGGCATAAACTTGGTCTATGGAGTTAAAAAGCCCCTCAAGGGGAAGCCTAATAGGTGAAACACTTGTTGTTATTATCTAAAAGCGGTTTGCCCCGCAGGTTCCCTCGGGTGATAAAAATACCCCCACATGAAGCCCGTTGTCCAAATCTCCCTAGACCTCACGAACATCGATGAAGCCCTCGAAACCGCAGCCATGGCCATGCGAGCTGGGGTAGATTGGCTGGAAGCGGGCACCCCCCTTATCCTCGCCGAGGGCCTCCACGGCGTCCGCGCCCTGCGTAAAGCCTTCCCGAACACCCCGATTGTGGCAGATTTGAAGACCATGGATGGCGGCTACCT
>CAIKRN010000053.1 GCA_903829855.1 uncultured Opitutia bacterium | reverse complement strand
GATTAGTTTGGCTCCCTCGATGCGGCAGACCGCATGTTCATCGGCTTCACGGACATCAATCAAAAGGGGTGGCGTGGCCGAGGAGAGCTGACGGCTGGCCTCTTCGACGGTGATTTCAATGGGGTGATCGGTCATGGGAGGGGTGGCGCAGGTGGTGGCGGTGTAGCGGGCGGGAATAAGATCCTTAATGACTGCGGCCGCACCACAGGCCGGGCAAGCCGAGTCGGCGGCCAGTTTCAAGACTCGGGAAGTTCCTGCCTGGGCATCGATGACCAGCATCTTGGATTCTGTCCGCTGCCCGAGAATGACGGCAATGGATTCCGCGGCCATCCATGATCCGACTATCCCGCAGGTGGCGCCAAAGACGCCGGCCTCTGCGCACGTCGGCACGGAGGCCGCATCTGGCATGACCGGGTAGATGCACCGATAGCAGCCTCGGCCGGGAAGAAAGACCCCGACTTGTCCTTCGCCACGGAGGACGCTGCCATGGATTAAAGGCCGACCTGCGAGGACGCAGGCATCAGCCGCCAGGAAGCGCGTGGCAAAATTATCTGTGCAGTCTAGCACGAGGTCATAACGCGAAATGAGCTCGGCGGCATTCTCGGGCTTAAGCCCTTCCGGGTGGAGTGCGATGCGGGCACCTGGATTGATTTCCGAGAGGGCCTCGGCGGCCGAAACGGTCTTGGGGAGGCCAAGCGTATCAAACCCGTGGATAATCTGACGGTGAAGATTAGAGATTTCCACTTTATCGGGGTCGGCGATGCCGAGCTGACTAATGCCCGCCGCAGCGAGGTACAGTCCAGCAGGTGAACCAAGGCCACCCGCGCCAAGAATCAGCACCTTGGCGTCCCTCAGCCTGATTTGACCAGCCTCCCCTACTCCGGGCAGACGCATTTGGCGGGCATAGAGAGCTCGCTCGTGGTCGCTGAGGTGAGGATTCGCCGGCATGGCTCATAGGAAGACCACAAACAAACCCTGTCAAACCTGCCCGCCGACGTGTCGGGTTGAATTCTGCCCCAAGGTCTACCAACTTGAGTCCGTGGCAAAGGTCTTCCTCGGCATCGACTATGGCTCCCGTAGGGTCGGGCTGAGTCATGCCGATGAGCTGGGGTTCGCCTTTCCGCTGCCCGCCGCGGTGGCCGAGGATCCCGAAATGCGTTTCGCCCAGATTGGTAAAGAGATTACACGTTTGAAGGTTACGCAACTGGTGCTCGGCTACCCTCTCTCCGTGGAAGGCGAGCGGACTAAGCGGTGCGATGAAGTCGATGTCTTTGCGGCCGAATTGAACCGGCGCTTCCACTTGCCGATCGAAAAAGTTGATGAAGCCCTGACGAGCCAGGCGGCCGACGATATCGGTGGGCGTAAGCCCCGCTCGGCGAAAGAACGTCAGGAACAAGCCCGTTCAGGCGAGCGCGACTCCCGTGCGGCCGCGGTCCTACTCCAGGATTATCTCAATAGTCGCGGTATCGGTGCCTGAGTATGCCTCCGTCTAAGCCCAAGAAACCTTTTAAGCCGAAGCTGGAACGCTTCCTGGCGACGATCGCCTATGATGGCACGGATCACATCGGCTGGCAGGTGCAGAGCGGCCGCGTCTCCATCGAGGGTGAAATTGAAGCGCGCCTTTCCCGGATTCTGAAGACTCCGATTGATATCCATGGTAGCGGTCGCACGGATTCCGGGGTTCATAGTGTGGGCCAGCGCTTCCACTTCGACGCCTTCTGGCCGCATCCCTGCAGTTACCTTGTCCACGCAATTAATGCCTGCGAGCAGAACGGCTTATTGGTCACCACGCTGCGCCGCGTTTCGCCTGACTTCCACTGTCGATGGCACGCCACCGGCAAGCGGTACCGCTATGAGATCTGTGATGGCTACCCGCCGCCTTGGGAGGCTCGTTTCTGCCTGGGATTAGGGACCAAATCTGTAGATGTGAAGTTGATGCGCAAAGCCGCGAAGATGCTCCTCGGTAAGCATGACTTCTACGCTTTCGGTGCCAATCATGGTCAGGGGATGGAGCAGGAGAATCCGGTGAAAAACCTCCGTCGCCTCGAGGTTCGCCGTCGGGGTAAGCGGATCACTGTCATCGCCGAAGGGAGCGGTTTTCTTTATAAGATGGTCCGCCGGCTGGTAGGCGGCCTGCTTCGCGTCGGAGAAGGCAAGATGACGGTCGCTCGATTGATCGAATACCGCAAGGAACGCCAAATTACCTCAGAGGTTCCGACCGCCCCGGCGCGGGGATTGTTCATGGAGAAAGTGCTTTATAACTCCGGAGACTTTCTACACCCGAAGCCGCGAAGTGAGCGCGAATCTTAAGCGGAGATTAAGTTGTCAGTATTTATATTCAGGTGCTGGAAACAATCGCTTGGCTTTGGTTTTTAATGAACGAAAACTCCTTTCATTCATGCCCCCCCTGCTCTCATTGCTTCTTGCGACCTCGGCTCTTGCCGCCGCCAGCCAACAGGATGTCATCGCGCTCTTCGATAAGCGCGCCCTCGTCAAACCCATCACCGAAATCGAAGGTACGCTGAGCGATGGCAGCAAAGCTACCGTTTACAAGGTCGTCGTTCGCTCCCTGCCGACTGATCACGCGATGGGCCCCTGGTCGCCGGCGACCCTGCAAGACAAAGGCGGTTACTGGGAGGACACCGTCGATAAGAAGCTTTACCGGGTCGACGCCGAATACTTGAAGCTACTCAACACGCGTGGCTGGAATATGTTCGAAGCCGACGGGACCGTGCACCGTACCAAAGATCGCACGGAGTTCGATAAGGTTGCCCGTCAGGAACTCGGTGGCTGGAGTTATGACGATGCCCTGAAGGGCGGAGTGACTAACTCCGTGATTGAGCTGCAGCCCATCGAACAAATCGTGACCATCTTTCTGCCCAAGAACCCCCAGGCCTTGGCGAAGCTCACGATGTTGCGACAGGCACGATTCTCGCCTCGCTCCGGTTTGGGTATCAGCACGAACGGGGTCCGCTTCTTCCCGCCCGAGCCGGTGGACCGAATCACGGCCTTTCATAATATCGCCCCGCTTGATCCCAAGGGCGGTCATACGGGGTTCGGGCATGAATACCATTACCACCGCGCCCCGTCCGTTATGGATCATGACACGACTGGCAAGGTCGTCGGCTTCGCCTTAGATGGTTTCGCCGTCCGTGGACCGACGGAGCCCGACGGCAGCAAGCCCAAGGACCTGGATGCCATCCACGGGCATGATCATGGTGGCTTGGGTTACCATTACCACGTGACGGATGTCTGGCCCTATATCCTAGGGGGATTCAAAGGCCCGTTGGGCACTGCATCGCTCGGTGATGTCGATGTTTGCGATGCTACCAAGACGGGCGGAGATGGTGGTAAGGGCGGCAAAGGTGGCAAGGGGGGCAAGAAGGGTCCTCCCGGCGGCGGCCCTCCCGGCGGCGGTCCTCCTGAAGGAAAATAATCTCCAACGATGCGCATTCTCTTTTGCCTTTTACTCCTCGCCGCCACGCTCCCGGCTCGCGGTCAATCGACCGCAACTCCTCCCAATGTCTTGGTCATCGTGGCCGATGACTTGGGCTGGAATGATATCGGCACGCGCAACCCAAAGATCACCACACCGGCTCTGAATCGATTGGCGAAGGAAGGCATCGAGTTGCAGCGGTTCTATGCCTATCCTGTTTGCAGTCCCGCCCGGGCGGGCTTGCTCACCGGCATTCTTCCGCGTCGCTTTGGTATCGTCGATGTTATTGGCCCAGCTCAGGCAGGTATTCCGAAGGGCACCCCTACCCTGCCTGCGAGCTTAAAGGCGGCGGGCTATCAGACCTCGCTCATCGGGAAATGGCATATTGGTAATACCAATAATGCCATTGGGAATGGCTTTGAGCATTTCTATGGGTTCATGAGCGGCGATGTGGATTACTTCCAACACACCGACAAGCGCGGGCGAGCGGATTGGCAGCGCGACGGAAAACAAATCGCGGAGGAAGGCTATACGACCTACCTTTTCGCCGACGATGCCGTGAAGCAGATTAAGAATCGGGATAAGACGAAGCCCTTTTTCCTCGAGGTAGCCTTTAACGCCCCACATATCGATTTGGCCGCACCGGAAGACCTGGTCGCCAAACATAAGTCCGACGGCCTTTACGCCGCGGTCGTTGAAGGGCTCGACATTGGTATCGGCCGCATCTTGACCGCACTCGATGAGCAAGGTCTGCGGGATAACACGTTGGTCATTTTCGTCTCAGATAATGGCGCCCCTCGCCGGACGGGCTCAAATTTCCCGCTACGCAGCTACAAGGACACGGTCTACGAGGGTGGTATTCGGACGCCGGCGATTGTCCGCTGGCCTGGGCGTGTGCCGGCGGGCGTCGCACTGAATCATGCGGTCGCGATCATCGATCTCTTCCCGACCATCATGGGGGCCTTGAATCTTAAACTGCCTTCCGAACTTAAGATTGATGGCGCGAGTCAGTGGCCAGCGATCGCTTCGGGCAAGCCGGTGAATCGTCCCCCTTTTTTGGTGGCCTCACATGAGATCGCCCTGTTTGACGGTGATTGGAAGCTGATCGAAACGGCTGACGGGCAGCGGTCACTTTATAACCTTAAAAACGATATCGCGGAAACGAAGGATGAATGGGCTAAGCAGCCGGAGGTCGCGGTCAAGCTGGGGGCAGAACTCGATACGCTCAAGGCCGGGCTACCGGTAGACAAGGGCCGCCAAGGTGGTCCGGGTGGTGGGGGTAAAGGAAAAGGCAAAGGGCCGCCAAAGTGAGTCCTTAACCTTCGCTTAAGGCATCTTCTGCTATACTGATTTCACTTTGATGAATGCTCCCCACCGTTTTCTACTCCCATTGGCTCTCGTCGCTGTGCTTTCGGCTTCCCTGCTTTCCGCCGCACCCGAAGACGGCAAAGGTAAGGGTGGCAAGGGCGGCAAAGGCGGTGAGCCCCCCAAAGGTTCGGTAGACTTAGTCGCGGCGGCAAAGCCCGTGCCGAATCCTACTCCGAACTTCGCTTTGACCAGTCCAGCGGTCAAAGATGGTGGCAATCTGCCGCTAGAATTCACG